>RKSH01000050.1 GCA_007570945.1 Gammaproteobacteria bacterium
AGGGGCGGTGGTGAAGTCGGGGCGCCGCCGGGGGTATGGCGATGGCGCCGGGGCGTTGGCGGCGCGGTGATGGGAACAGCAGAGCCTGGTCGCACCCGGCGCAGACTTGCATGCCGCGCCGCACCGGAAATGAAACCCCGCCGCAAAAATCGCACGGCGCGAACAAGGGCGCGCCGGTGGCGGTGTTGTTCTCAGGCGCGGTCACGGTCTTTGTTCTCAGGTGCGCCACCACCGGCGCCGCCGCTCAGCAGGCGATGGCGGTATGCCGGAGTGTCCGGCAGGTGGTCACGCCATGCATTAGGGTCGCCGGATTCCTCGGCGCTGCAACGCGCCTCGTAAAAGTCATGCCAGCGGTCCGGAGTGCCTTCGGCTGCGGCATCGGCGCGCGCCTGCATCTCAGCGCGCTGCCGGGCGTCACTGTGGTGGCTTTTTCTGCTCGCGCCGTGCTGCAGGAAATTTTGATTCGTTTTAACCATGGTTATATTGGCCGGGATGTTTGGTGGTCGGGAGAGGAAATTCATACCATAAATCGGATGACCGAATCAAGTTCCCGGACATCGGGTTTGGCTCAATCTTTCAGCGCCTCTTCCAACGCCGAAATAAACCCCTCCACCTCCCCCTCGGTGTTGTAGTAATGCACCGAAGCCCGCGCCACATCGCCCAGGCCGCGGTTGGCGTAGGACCATGGCGTCCCCCACCGGTGCACCACGGAAATATTAATCGCCCGCCTGCCGAGCGACTCTTTAATCACGCCCGGGGATTTTTGTTCGGCGGTGAAAGTGACGATGCCGCATTGTTCCATGCCCTGGTCGGTGACGGTGACGCCGTCCATTTTTGCAAGTTCACCGCGCAACTGTGCCGCGAGCTTGTAGACGCGGTCGCGGATTGCGCCGAGGCCCCAGCCGAGGGCGTATTCCATCGCCGCGCCGAGGGCCGCCTTGCCGGCGAGGTTTTGTTCCCAGTTCTCAAAACGCCGGGCGCCGGGCAACGGTTGGTAACCGCCGCCGTCCACAAGTTGCGCGGCGTGGGTGTCGAGGAAAGGCGGTTCCAGTTGTTCGGCGAATTCGCGGCGCGCGTACAAAAAACCGGTGCCGCGCGGGCCGCGCAAATATTTGCGGCCGGTGCCGCTCAGCGCATCGCAACCGATGGCCCGCACATCCAGCGGCATCTGCCCGGCGCCCTGGCATGAGTCGAGCAGAAACGGCACGCCGGCCGCGCGGGCGATTTTTCCCACTTCCGCCGCCGGGTTCACCAGGCCGCCGCCGGTGGGGATGTGGCTGAGGGAAATTAATTTCACCCGCTCGTCCACCAGATTGGCGAGGGCGGCGGTGTCGATGCGGCCGTGTCGGTCGTCCGGCACCACCACAACCTCGGCGCCGTCGCGGCGCGCGCGTTGGCGGTATGCGATTACGTTGCTGCCGTATTCCGAGACGGTGGTCAGAATACGGTCGCCCGGTTTTATCGGCACGGCGTAAAAAACCATGTCCCACGCCCGCGTCGCATTTTCCATGAACGCAATCTCTCCGGTGTCGCAATTAAAGAGCCGCGCCGCCTGCCGGTAAAAATTATCCAGCGCCGCGGCCTCGCGCTCGGCCGTTTCATAGCCGCCGAAATTTTCCTCCGCGCGCAGGTATTCATGCAGTGTGGCACTCACCGCCAGCGGCATCAGCGACGCGCCGGCGTTGTTGAAGTGCAGCAGATTTTCCGCCGCCGGCGTGTCGGCGCGCGCCCGGGCGATGTCAAGGGAAGCCATGTGTCCATTGTATGAAAAACGCCGCCGCCGGGCACCGCCGCCGGCAAATTTTTTTTCCGCCGTCCCGCAAGCCCCGCGCCGCCATCGCTAATTTTCTTTACATATCAACAACTTGCCAGACCATCACCGCCCGCCCCATTTTCCGCCACAGATTTGACACAACCGCGCCATTATCGGTAAACTCCGCCCCCGTTATGCGCCGCCGCTTCCTTTTTCCGTTGCTGCCGCCGCTCCTTGCGCTTGCGCTGGGTGGTTGCGCGATAGTGGACGGCAAACTGGTTTTTCAGCCGCCGAAGCCGGGCGGCAAGGCGGCAACAGCGCCGGCGGAGGCAAAGGCGGCGCCGCAAAAACCCGCCAAGCGCCACAACGAAGGCATCGCCGGCAGCGCCCCGGCGATTGCCGTCAAAACCGTTAAACCGCCCCACATCGCGCGCAAAAAACCCGCCGCTCCCCGCATCCCCGGGCCCAAGCCCGAACCCTCACCGCCGGTCTACACCGATGTTTGGGAGCGCATCCGCGCCGGTTTCGCCATGCCGGATTTGGACAACAAAAGCGTCCGCGCGCATGAGAAGTGGTATTCGTCGCGCCAGCAGTACCTGTTGCGCGTCGCCAAGCGCGCGCGGCGTTATATGCCGTACATCGTGGAGGAGATCGACCGCCGCGGCCTGCCCATGGAACTCGCGCTGTTGCCGGTGGTGGAGAGCGCCTACAATCCGCACGCCTATTCTTTCGCCCACGCCTCCGGCCTGTGGCAGTTCATCCGCCCCACCGGCCTGCATTACGGTTTAAAGCAGAACTGGTGGTATGACGGCCGCCGCGACGTCAAGATGGCCACCAAGGGCGCGCTGGACTACCTGGAGTTTCTCCATGAAAAATTTGACGGCGACTGGTTCCACGCGCTGGCCGCCTATAACGCCGGTGAGGGCGGCATTGCCCGCGCCATCCGCCGCAACAAAAAGAAAGGCCTGTCGCACGAATTCCACCGCCTTAAACTGCAAGACGAAACCCGCCATTACGTCCCCAAACTCATCGCCATGCGAGCCATTGTGGCCGACCCGGCCGGGCATGGCGTGGTCCTGCCGCCCATCGCCAACAAACCGTACTTCGCCACGTTGCCCACCGGCGGCCAACTGGACCTGCTGGTTTTTGCCGAGCGCTCCGGCATCGCGGTGGACGAAATCCAGAAGTTGAATCCGGCTTTCCGCCGCTGGGCCACCGACCCGGAAGGTCCGCACGAGATTTTGGTGCCGGTGGAATACGCCGCCCAGGCGCGCCACGCCCTCGCCACCCTGGACCCGGCCAAACGCATGCGCACCCGCCTGCACCACATTGAGGCCGGTGAAAGTTTAAGCGTGATTGCCCACCGCTACGGCGTCACCACCCAGGCCCTGCGCGACGCCAACCAACTGAGCGGCGACCTCATCCGCGCCGGCCACCGCCTGGTCGTCCCCTTGTCCAGCGGCCGCATCATCCGCGCCGCCGCCTACCGCGCGCAAACCGTCGCCCACAGCGGCAGCGGCAGCATCCATGTACACACCGTCCGCAACGGCGACACCCTGTGGGACATCGCGCGCAAATACGGCACCAATGTGGCCAAGTTGCGCAGTTGGAACTCCATCCACAACGTGCGCCTGCTGAAGCCGGGGCAGAAGATTAAAGTCTACCGCTGAGCGCGGTGGAACCGCCATTTCCGGAGGTGCAACCACCATTCCGGGCCCTGCAACCACCGTTTTAACCGCTCAGACCGCCGCTGCCGCGGGTGCAACCACCGTTTTCGCATGTGGAACCGTCATTTTGAGGCCACATCCGGCACCCAGACATAACCATCTTCATCAATGATGTGCGCCTCGCGCAGGCCGTGGGGCTTGTCGGTGGCGGCGGCGAGGACGGTGTAGCCGGCCTTGCGGGCGGCGGCGGTGGCGGCATCGGGGTCGCGGCCGTGGAGGCGGAGTTCCAGACCGGCGCCGCGGCCCTCGGCGGTGGCGGCGATGCCGTGCATGGGATGGTCAAGGTAGGCATGGTCGGCGTGCAGCATCCATTCCCCGCCGCAGGCGCGCAGGACGGCGAAGTCGGGATCGCTGTAAACCACTTCGGCGCCCAACACCGCGCGCTGAAACCTGATGGCACGGGCCACATCGCGCACCAACAGGTTGAGGCCGAGGCCGCGCAGCGATTTGCCGTATTCGGCGGCCGCCATCCACGGTTCCCCGTCGCGCAGTTTCATTTGTTTTTTCTGGTCTCGCGCAGGGTGACGGTGCGGTTGAACACCGGCCGGCCGGCGGCGCCGTCCACCGGGTCGGCGCAAAAATATCCCAGGCGCTCAAACTGAAAATGCCCGCCCGGTTTTGCATTGGCCAGCGACGGTTCCAGCGCGCAGTTTTTCAGCACGCGCAGTGAGTCCGGATTCAGTTCGGCGGTGAAGTCGCGGCCGGCGCCGATTTCGGCGGCCGGATTGGGCTGCAGGAATAATTTTTCGTACAGTCGCACCTCGGTGCGCACCGCGTGGCGCGCGGAAACCCAGTGCAAAGTGCCTTTAACTTTGCGCCCGTCCTTGGTTCCGCCGCCGCGCGACTGCGGGTCGTAGGTGCAACGCAACTCGGCGACTTCGCCATCGCCGCCGCGCACCGCTTCGCGGCAAGTGATGTAGCAGGCGTAGCGCAGGCGCACTTCGCGGCCCGGGGCGAGGCGGTGGAATTTTTTTGCCGGCCGCTCCATGAAATCCTCGCGCTCAATGTAAACCTCGCGGCAGAACGGTATTTTGCGCGCGCCCATCCCCGGTTTGGCCGGGTGTTCGGGCGCGTCGAATTCCTCGCTTTGCCCCTCCGGATAATTTTCAATCACAACCCTGAGCGGATTCAGCACCGCCATGCGGCGCGGCGCGGTTGCATCCAAATCTTCGCGGACACAGTTCTCCAGCAGCGACAATTCAATTAAATTGTCGCTGCGGGTGACGCCGATGCGGCTGCAAAATTCGTTGATGGCGCGGGCGGTGAAGCCGCGCCGCCGCAGGCCTTTGATGGTGGGCATGCGCGGGTCGTCCCAGCCGGCCACATGGCCGCCGTCCACCAGCCGCGCCAGCAGGCGTTTGGACATCACCGTGTACTCCAGCGACAGGCGTGCAAACTCAATCTGGCGCGGGCGGCACGGCGCGCTCACATGCGCCAGCACCCAGTCGTACAGCGGCCGGTGGTCCTCAAACTCCAGCGTGCACAGCGAGTGGGTGACGCCCTCCAGCGCGTCGCACAAACAGTGGGTGAAGTCGTACAGCGGATAGATGGGCCAGGCGTCGCCGGTGGCGTGGTGGCGCGCGCGGCGGATGCGGTACAGGGTGGGGTCGCGCATGTTGATGTTGGGCGAGGCCATGTCAATTTTTGCGCGCAGCACGTGTGCCCCGTCGCTGAATTTGCCGGCGCGCATGGCGGCGAACAGTCGCAGGTTTTCATCCACGTCGCGGCGGCGCCAGGGACTGTCGCGGCCGGGCTCAGTGAGGGTGCCGCGGTAGGCGCGGATTTCATCACTGCTAAGGCTGCACACGTAGGCATCGCCGTTTTTGATTAACTCCACGGCGAATTCGTACAGCCGCTCAAAATAATCCGAGGCGAAAAACAGCCGCTCGCCCCAGTCGCCGCCGAGCCAGCGCACGTCGTCCTTGATGGAGGCGACAAACTCGGCGTTTTCCCTGCACGGGTTGGTGTCGTCAAAGCGCATGGAGCACGCGCCGCCGTAGTCGCGCGCCAGGCCGAAGTTAAGGCACACCGATTTGGCGTGGCCGATGTGCAGGTGGCCGTTGGGCTCCGGCGGGAAGCGGGTCACCACCGCGCAGCCGGCATCGCGCGCGCGTTCCTGGTCGATAATCTTGCGAATGAAATGCGCCGGCATGCTCAGGCGGTGACGCTGATGTGGTTAATGTCGGCCGCCACCACGTGGGCGAGAGGCGCGATGTCGTCGGGGCCGCCGGCGCCGCTCAACACGCCCACCGCCACCGCGCCGGCGTCCACCGCCATGCGCAAATCGGCGGCGGTGTCGCCCACCACCATCACCTTGTCCGTCGCCACGCCGAGCCGGCCGGCGATCTCAAGCAGCAGCAGCGGCGACGGTTTGGCCGGCAGGCCGTCGTCGCCGCAAACCACCAATTGCACCAGTTGCGCCGCGCCGCCAAGGCCGAGTTGCGCCAGCGCCGCCTCGGTGGGCGCGCGGTCGTCGCTGGTGGCCACCGCCACTTGCAGGCCGGCTTCGGTGAGCGCGGTGAACAGTTTCGGCAGGTCGGCCAGCGGCCTCACCGCCGCCGGCGCCGATGCGCCGCGCGCGCCGGGGGCGAATGATTCCTGCACCAACCGCTCGGCCTCGCCCCAGGGAAAACCGTGCTGGAACAAAACCGCCGCCGCAATGGTGTCCAACTTTGCCATGGGCGAACAGGCGAACGGGCTGTTGCCGTTGATTTTGCCGGCGTCTTTGTCGTAGCCCAATGTGCGCAGCAGCGCCCGCGACAATTTTTCGCCGCCGCCGGCTTTTTGCACCAGCGCATCGCAGGCGCCGAGCACCCGCCCGCCCCACAAAAGATGAAAGTCCACCAGCGTCCCGTCCTTGTCAAACACCACCGCGTCCACGGCGTAACTTTTGCCCGCCACCTTGACCGTCGCCACCGTCCTCACCCCGCTTCGATCATCGCGTCCAGTTCTTTTTTCAGGCGCGGCAGAATTTCGTCGTAGCCAAAGGCGCCGATTTTTTTCTCGCCGCGCTTCAGGTTCACAAAACGCGGCCCGCACCACAGGCCCAAGTCGGCCTCGTCGGTTTCGCCGGGGCCGTTCACCCGGCAGCCCATCACGGCGATGGTGACGGCGTGGTTTTTTGCCCGGGCCGCCAGCGCGCGCACTTTTTCGGCGAGCTCCACAAAAGATTCGTTTTCCACCCGCGCGCAACTGGGGCAACTGATGATGTTGAGTCCGCCGGGGTTGAAACGCACCACGCTGCGCACGCGGTTGTTTTTAATGTCATCCAAAATGGCGCGGCCGGCCTCCACTTCCTCGTGCTTGCGCGCGTTGGGCAGGGTGAGCGACACGCGAATGGTGTCGCCGATGCCGCGCCCGATTAACTGCTCAAACGCGATGCGCGTTTTAATGACGCCGTGCGGCGGCAGGCCGGCCTCGGTGACGCCGAGGTGCAGCGGCACTTCCGGCCGCTGGCCGGCGAAGCGGCGGTTGGCGTCCACCACTTTTGCCGGGTCGGAATCCTTCAGCGAGACGCAGTAGCGGGTGAAGCCGGCATCGTCCAGCGCCGCACAGTGCGCCAGCGCGCTGGCCACCATGGGCGCCACTTTGTCGCCGGCCGGGAATTGTTCACGCAGCGCCGGGTCCACCGAGCCGCCGTTCACGCCGATGCGGAGCGCGCAGTCGTTTTCGCCGGCGATGTCGGCGAGGAATTTCACCTTGTCCCGCCACGCCCGGCCGCGCTGGTGGTGGTACAGGTGGCCGGGGTTGTAGCGCAGTTTGTCCACCAGCGGCGCGCAGGCGGCGGCGATGCGGTAGTTTTCCTGCAAGTCCACGGCCAGGTTGGCGCCCTCGGTGCGCGCGCGAATCTCAGAGAGCGCGGCGGCGTCGGCTTTGCTGTCCACCGCGATGCGCACCAGGCCGGCGCCGGCGGCGCTGAGTTGGTTCACCTGCGCGGCGCAGGCTTTGGCGTCGCGGGTGGCGACGGCGCACATGCTCTGCACGGCGATGGGATTGCCGCCGCCGATGGCGAGGCCGCCGATGGCGACGGCGCGGGTGGGGTTGCGGGTGGCGGTGCTCATGACGGTGGCGGCGGTGACGGTAGGATACACTGAATTAATGAATGCCGGGATGCTGAGTCGCGACGCGGTACTGGCGCACTTAAATGACGCCGCCGCCGGGATGGCGGTGACCGTGGTGCGCGAGGTGGACTCCACCAACGCCCGGCTGTTGGCGCGCGGGCGCCAGGCCGAGGTGTGCATCGCCGAGGCGCAGACCGCCGGCCGCGGCCGCCTGGGCCGCACGTGGCATGCCGCCGCCGGCAGCAGCGTTCTGTTGTCGCTGGCGTGGAGATTTGCATCGGCGGCGGCCCTCGGCGGGCTTAGTCTGGCGGCGGCGGTGGGCGTTTGCCGCGCGCTGGAGTCGCTGGGCGTCACCGCTGTCGGCGTCAAGTGGCCCAACGACCTGGTCGCCGCCGGGCGCGGCAAGGTGGGCGGAATTCTGGTGCAGAGCCGCGCCCTGGGGGATGGCGTTTTGGCCGTGGCGGGGGTCGGCGTGAATGTCTGTTTTGACGGCGCGGAGTCCGGCCATGGCGGCGTGGACCTGGCCGCGCTGGGCTGCAAAGTGGACCGCAACCGTCTTGCCGCCGCCGTGGTGAATGAGTGGTGCGCCGCCTTCACCGAGTTTGCCGCGCGCGGTTTCGGCGCGTTCCGCGACAGTTGGCTGGCGCGCCATGTGTACGCCGGCGCCGCCGTGGTCACCGCCGATGGCCGGCGCGGGCGCATTAAAACCGTGGACGCAACCGGCGCGCTGGTGGTGGACGATGCCGGCGGCGGCTTCACCGTCAGCGGCGGCGAAGTGCGGCTGGTGGAGTCGTGAACCTGTACCTTGACCTCGGCAACTCGGCGCTCAAGTGGAGCGCCGCGCCGGCGCCGGAAACCCGGCCGGCGCGGGTGGAGTTCGGCGCCGATTTCAGCGCGCAACTGGCGGCGGCCTGGGCGGCGTTGCCGGTGCCGCAGCGGGTGGCGGCGGTGACGGTGGCATCGGCGCGGGATTTTGCGGCGGCGGCGGCGGTGGCGGACTCGCTGTGGGGAATGGCGGTGGAGCCGGTGGCGGCGGCGGCGCGGGGGTTCGGCGTGGTGAATCAATACACGGCGCCGGCGACCCTCGGCGCCGACCGCTGGGCGGCGCTGGTGGCGGCGCGCCGAATGGCGGACACGGCGGCGGCGGTGGTGGACTGCGGGACGGCGTGGACGGTGGACGCGCTTAGTGCAGCGGGTGAGTTCACCGGCGGGGTGATATTGGCGGCGCCAACGGCGGCGGCGGCGGCGGTGGCCGGCAGTGCGGCGGCGTTGGCGGCGGCTCCGGTGACGGTGGATGCGGCGCCGCCGTCGCCGTTTGCGCTGGACACCGCCGGGGGGGTGGCGGC
>RKSH01000085.1 GCA_007570945.1 Gammaproteobacteria bacterium
CTCACCGGCATCCGCGGCGCCTTTGACACCCGCATCGCTTTTGTGTCGGTGGCCGCGCCCGGCGCCGCGCAACGTTACGCGCTCAACATCGCCGACCACGACGGCCGCAACGCGCAGACCGTGTTTCGTTCCTCGGAACCGGTGCTGTCGCCGGTGTGGTCGCCGGACGGCGGGCAGTTGGCGTACGTCACGTTTGAAAAACGCCACAGCGTGGTCTACATCCAGCACCTGAAGAACGGCACCCGCCGCAAACTCCCCGGCCACCCCGGCCTGAACAGCGCGCCGGCCTGGTCGGCGGACGGCCGGCGCATGGCGCTGTCGCTGTCGCGCGACGGCAACCCGGAAATCTATGTGCACGACTTCGCCAGCGGCGACCTGCGCCGCCTGACCCGCCACACCGCCATCGACACCGAGCCGGCCTGGTCGCCGGACGGCCGCCACATCGTGTTCACCTCCAACCGCAGCGGCAGCCCGCAAATCTACCGCATCTCGGCCTCCGGCCGCGGCCGGCCGCAACGGCTGACGTTTGAGGGCACCTACAATGCCGGCGCCGTCTACGCGCCCGATGGCGGCAGTTTGGCCCTGGTCAGCAACGTGGACGGCGAGCACCGGGTGGGGGTGCTGTTTTTGGACAATGATGGTATCTTTACCCTCACCGACACCCGGCTGGACGAGTCGCCGGCCTTTGCGCCCAACGGCGAGGCGATTTTATACGCCACCAAAACCGGCCCCAACAGCGTTTTGGCCTCGGTATCCAAAGACGGCCGCACAAAAAAACTGATTACCCGGCAGGACGGCGGCGCCAGCGTGGACTTGCGCGAGCCGGCCTGGTCGCCATTCAACCGCTAACGCCAACCCCACCCGCCCTGAGGAGGACCGCACACATGAACAACCGTTTTTTAGCCCTGCCGGCCGCGCTGCTTGCGCTGTTGCTCGCCTCCTGCGGCGGCGGCCGCACCGTTCCCGACGAACAGGCCCCGCCGCCGCCGGTGGTGGAGGAGGCCGTCCCCGAAGAGAGCGTCACCGTCCAGCCGTTGCAGGACGAAGAGGAAACCCGCGACCTGCTGTCGCGCACCACGTTGTATTTCGCCTACGACAGCAGCGACCTGCGCGAGGAGGACCGGCGGGTGGTGGAGGCGCACGCGCTGTACCTGGCCGACAACCCGGATGTCCGGCTGACCCTGGAGGGCCACGCCGATGAGCGCGGCACCCGCGAATACAACCTGGCCCTCGGCCAGCACCGCTCGGTGGCGGTGTCACGTTATTTTCAGGCGTTGCACATCGGCGCCAACCGGCTGGACACGGTGTCCTACGGCGAGGAGCGTCCGGTGTCGCAGATGCAGGATGAAAGCGGCTGGGGCCTGAACCGCCGGGTGGAAATCATCTACCACTACTGAGTGCCATGTTCGCCGCGCGCAAACTGCATGCCGCCGCCGCCGCGTTGCTGGCGTTGGCGGCGCCGGCGGCGGCGCAGGTGGACGGCGGTGATGACGACCGCCTGCTTGCGCTGACCCGGGTGGAGGAGTTGCAAAAGGAGGTGCGTGAATTGACCAACCGGGTGGAGACGCTGGAATACGAACTCGGCCGCGAGCGCAAACGCCGCGATGAACTGTACCGTGGCATGCAGGCGCGAATTGATGAACTGGAGGGCCGCCTGGGCGCCATGGCGGCCGGGGATGGCGTTGGCGAGTCGCCGGATGACGGTGGCGGAGCGGAAAATGATGCCGCGGCCGCCGGCGAGTCGGAAAACGGTGATGTCGAAGTCGAAGGTGGTGACGCCGAGGCTGCAATTGACGCCCCCGAGTCCCAAACCGCCGACCCGGCCGAGGTGCAGGCGCGCTACGACGAGGCTTTTGAATTTCTCAAGCGCAGCCATTACAGCCGGGCGGTCACCGCTTTCCGCGATTTTCTCGGCGACTATCCCGACACCGAATTGTCCGACGACGCCGCCTACTGGATTGCCGAGGCGCATTATGTGACGCGCTCCTTTGCCGATGCGCTGCAGGGTTTTCAGTTAATGCGCCGCCGCTACCCCGCCAGCGTGCGCGTGCCGGACGCCACCCTTAAGGTCGGCTACATTCAGTACGAAATCGGCGCCTACACCGACGCGCGCGCCACTTTCACCTCCATCACCACCGACTACCCCGGCAGCCGCGTCGCCATCTCGGCCAAAACCCGCCTGCAAAAAATGGACCGGCAAGGTTTGTGATGCACCGCCCGCCGGGCTTCAGTTCACGAAACCTCACCGCCCCGCCGGCCCCCATCGGCGGCGCGGCCGACTTGGGCGGTCGGGGTGGAGTGGCGTGGGCCTGCGGTTTATGTGCGCCTAGCTGGCTCGGGCCGCATCCAAGGCCAAGGGTCTGATTGCGTTGGCGGGATTGGCGACAAGGCCGCCCGGCGGGCGCCGCCGATTGATGGTTGAATTGAACATCAGACGCGCCTCAAATTGAAAATCAGCCGCGGCATGAATTGATAATTGGTCGGGCGGTTGGTTTACAATCCGCGGCATGCGCATCGCCAATTATCCGCGCCACTTGAAGGCGCGCCTGCGGGAGTCCCTTGCCGATTCCCCGGTCGTGCTGATTCAAGGCGCCAGTGCGGCAAAACCACGCTGGCGCAGACCGTCGGCCTGGCATCGGGTTATGAGTACATCAGTTTTGACGACCACGCGGTGCGGCGGGCGGCCGAGACCGACCCCGGCGGTTTTGTCGACGCCCTGCCGCCGCGCGTGGTGTTGGACGAGGCGCAGAAGGCGCCGGGCATTTTCTCCGCGGTCAAGTTGGCCGTCGGCCGCCGGCCCTCATCATCTGCGACAAAGTCACCTCGGCGCTGGACCAATTAGTCGCCGAAGGCATCCTCAAACTGCTCGACACCCTGCAGCGCGAATTGAACTTGGCGTATATGTTCATCACCCACGACCTGGCCACGGTCAACGCCATCGCCGACGAAGTCATCGTCATGCTACAAGGCCGCATCGTCGAGCAAGGGCCAAAGGACGACATCTTCTCCCCG
>RKSH01000078.1 GCA_007570945.1 Gammaproteobacteria bacterium
CCCCGCCGCCACACAATCCTCCCCGGCGGCCGTGATGTCCACGGTCAAAAACTCCCCGGCAACGGCGCCCAGGGATTGCGGCAGGGTGACGGTGATGTAGTTTGCCGCGCGGGCGCGGGTCGGGGTTTCGGCGAGGACGCGCAAGCGGCGGCCGAGTTGGGATTGGTGAAGTTGGCGGCGGATGGCCGAGGCGGTTGCGCGGATGACGGCGGCGCGGCGGCGGCGCTCGGCGGGCGGCACCTGCCTTGGAATGCGCGCGGCGGGGGTGGCGGGCCTGGCCGAGTACGGGAAGACATGCGGCCAGGCGATTTTTAATTCGCGCACCGCGTCCACGGTATCAAGGAACTGTGATTCGGTTTCGGTGGGGAAGCCGGTCATAATGTCGGCGCTGACGGTGAGCGCCGGCACTTGTTCGCGCAGCGCATGCACGCGTTCCAGCATCTCGCCGCGGCTGCAGCGGCGTTTCATGCGTTTCAGAATTAAATCGCTGCCGCTTTGCATGGAAAGGTGCAGGTGCGGGCAGATTTTTTCATGCCCGCCCCACAGCCGCGCAAGTTGCGGGCTTAGGTGCGCCGGGTCCAGGGAGCTTAGGCGCAGGCGAAAATCGCCGCGCAAGCCGGCAATGCCGCGCAACAGGCCGGCAAAGTCATGCCGCCGGCCGCCGGCCGCCGGGGCCAGGTCGCGGCCCCAGGCGCCGAGGTCGACGCCGCACACCACCAGTTCCCGGTAGTTGCCGAGCAGCAGCCGCCCGGCCTGCCGCCGCACCAATGCCGGCGGCAGCGAGCGCGAGGGGCCGCGGGCGCGGTGGATGATGCAGAAAGTGCAGCCCTGGTCGCAGCCCTGCTGCACCTGCATGAAGGCGCGCGCGCGGCCGCTGCAGCCGGTGAGCAGTTGGCGCGGCAGGCTGACCTGCGCGTCTAGACTGTCCACCATCACCTTCGGCAGGCGGCCGGCGGCGAGTTGCGGCAGCAGGTTGTGCACATCCAGTTTGCGGCCGTTGCCGAGCACCAGGTCCACGCCGGGAATGGCGGCGCAGGCCTCGGGCGACATTTGCGCGTAGCAGCCGGTGACGATGACCAGCGCGTCGGGGTTGCCGCGCACCGCCCGCCGCACCGCCTGGCGCGCCTGGCGGTCGGCCTCGCCGGTGACGGTGCAGGTGTTGATGATGTGGAGGTCGGCGCCGGCCGCGGTTTCCACGTCCACGCCGGCGGCGGCGATGGCCTGCTTGATTAGGCCGGTCTCAAAAGTGTTGACCTTGCAGCCGAGGGTGGTGAATCCGGCGTTGCGAATGACGGCCGCCGGGGGGCCAACGCCGGTAAGGCCGGGCGCCGCGCTCATTGCGGTTCGGCGGTGGTGAAACTCTCTCCGCAGCCGCAGGAGGCGGCGGCGTTGGGGTTGTCAAAATGAAACATGGCGCCGAGGCCGGTGGCGCGGAAGTCAATGACGGTGCCGTCCACCACCGCCAGACTCTCGCGGTCCACCAGCACCTCCACGCCGCGGCTGGTAAACACGCGGTCGCCGGCGGCGGCGCGGTCGGCGTATTCCACCACGTAGCCGAAGCCGGAGCAGCCGCTTTTGCGCACGCCGAAGCGCAACTTGGCCAAGCCCGCGCCGCCGCCACGGGCGCCGCCGTATTCCCGCACCCGCGCCGCCGCCGCCGCTGTCAATGTCACCGCCATGGCAAAAGCATAACACCGCCGGCCGCGCCGTGCTACACTGGGCGCGCATTATGGACGGCATTCCCATGTGGGCGCTGGTCGCGGCGCTGTTTGTTTTAGTCGCGCTGTCGGCGTTTTTCTCCGCCTCGGAGACGGCGATGATGGCGCTGAACCGCTACCGCCTGCGCCACCGCGCGGCCCAGGGGGACCGGCGCGCGCTGGTGGCGCTGTCCATGCTGCAGCAGCCGGAGCGGCTGCTCGGCACCATTCTCCTCGGCAACAACCTGGCCAACATGGCCGCGGCCTCGGTGGCCACCGTCATCGCGCTTAAACTTGTGGGCGAGGCGGCCATCGCGTTGGCCACTTTTTTCATGACGCTGGTCATTCTGGTGTTCGCCGAGGTGCCTCCGAAGACCCTGGCCGCGCTGTACCCGGAGCGCATCGCATACCCGGTGGCGCCGCTGCTGGCGCGGCTGCTGCGGGTGTGCCGGCCGGTGGTGCGCATGGTGAACGTGGCCGCCGACACGCTGGTGGGCCTGCTCGGCGTGGACGGCAAACGCCAGCGCGACCCGCTGAGCGCCGAGGAGCTGCGCAGCGTGGTGGCGGAGTCGTCGCTGGTCAACATCCCGCCCACCCACCAGGACATGTTGGTGCGCATACTGGACCTGGAAAACATCACCGTGGAGGACGTGATGGTGCCGCGCGCGCGCATTGAGGCGATTAATCTGGACGACCAGTGGGAGGATGTGGTGCGGCAAATCATCACCAGCCGCCACTCGCGCTTGCCGGTGTACCGCGGCACCCTGGAAAGCATGGAGGGCATCCTGCACATGCGCAAAGTCACCCACCTGCTGCACAACGCCGAACTGGCCCCGGAAACATTGCGCGGCGTTTTGCGCCAGGCGCACTTCATTCCCGAAGGCTCCTCGCTGACCGGGCAATTTCTGAGCATGCAAAAACAACGCCGCCAGATGGGCCTGGTGGTGGATGAGTACGGCGACATCAAGGGCCTGGTCACCATGGAGGAAATCGTCGAGGAGATTGTCGGCGAGTTCACCACCGGCGCGCCCGGCGCCAGCGACGACGCGGTGCCGCAAAAAGACGGCAGTTACCTGGTCGCCGGCAGCGCCAATGTGCGCGAAATCAACCGCAAACTAAACTGGAACCTCCCCACCGACGGCCCCAAGACATTGAACGGCTTAATTCTGGAGCGCGTGGAGCAAATCCCGCCGCCGGGCCTGTCGTTCCGCATAGAAGATTACCCGGTGGAAATTGTCCAGACCAGGGGAACCGCCGTCACCGTGGCAAAAATAAGGGCGCCGCGGGAGTTGCCCGAAACCGG
>RKSH01000005.1 GCA_007570945.1 Gammaproteobacteria bacterium
GGGGGCGGGGGTGGTGGCGAGGATGAGGGTGTCGGCTTTGATGTCGGAGGCGGACCGGGTGAGGGCGTGGCGGATTTCGGCGGTGTTTTTGTGCCAGCGCAACAAAACGGAGTCGGTGAGGAAAGCGGCGCCGGCTTGGGCCAGGCGGACGCGGAGGTCGGCGGCGACGGCGGAGGCGGTGAGGGCCTCGGCAACGGCGGGGGCGGAGGTCAGAATGGTGACCTTGCGGCCGGCGGTGGCGAGCAGCAAGGCGGTGCCGGCGGCGGGCCAGCCATGGGTGTCGTCCAAAATTAAGACTCTGTCGCCGACCATGCCGGGATTCCTGAGGGCACTGGTGACGGTGAGCACGTTCTCCTGCTCAGTACCGGGCAGGCGGTCGCGGTCAGGTAGCGCGCGCTGGTAGCCGTCGGTGTTGGGCGATGCGCCGGTGGCGACAATGACGGTGTCACATGCGGAATCGTCCACTGCAGACTCGTCGGCGGTGACACCGGTGGTGATGCCGACGCCGTGGCGGTGCAACTGCCGGACGCACCAGTCCAGAAAATCGCCGATGGCGGCGCGGCCGGGCTGGGCGGCGGCGAGACGGAAGGCGCCACCGAGGATGTTTTCTTTCTCCAGCAACCGCACCCGGTGGCCGCGCATGGCGGCGACGCGCGATGCTTCCATGCCGGCCGGGCCGCCGCCGATGACGGTGATGCGGAGCGGCCTGCGCGCCATGCCGCCATATGCGTCGGCGTCACCGCCGAGCATTTTTTCGCGGCCGGCGGAGGGGTTGACCAGGCAGGAAATGTGGTAGTCGCGGCTGCGGCGGCCCCAGCAGCCCTGGTTGCAGGCGATGCACGGACGGATGTCCTCACCCTCGCCGCGCGCCGCTTTGGCGGCGAGGTCGGGGTCGGCGATTTGGCCGCGCACGATGCTCACCAGGTCGGCCTGGCCTGCGGCGAGCAATTTTTCGGCGCGGCCGGGGTGGGTGATGTGCGCCTCGGCTTGCACCTTGGCGAACTTTAATCGTTTGCGCATGCGCGAGGCCAGGGCGGCGCCGCTGATGCCGCCGTCCAGGCAGTGGGGAATGATGCGCGAGAAGTCAAAATAACTGCCGGTGCCGACGGTGATGTAGTCAATTAATTCGCGCTCGTCGTGGTGGCCGGCGACGGCAAGCAGTTCCTCGGCGGTGATGGCGCCGGGGGTGCGCAAGTCTTCGCTGACGGCGAGGCCGAGAATGAAATCGCGCCCGGCCAGTTCGCGGATGCGCGAGAAAATTTCGCGCGAGAAGCGCATGCGGTTGTCAAAGCCGCCGCCGAAACGGCCGCCGCGACGGTTGCTCGCGGGCAGCCAGAACTGCTCCATCAGCGCGTTGTAGGCGGCCATCATTTCCACGCCGTCAAAGCCGCATCTCTGCGCGCGCAAGGCGGCGGCCACATGGGCGGCAATCACCTCCTCCACCTCGGCCTCGGTCATGGCGTGGCTGCCGGCGGCGTCATGAAACGACGGCCGCCCCGACGGCGACCAGTTGGGCGTCAGGGAATTGTCGTAATCGCCGTGCGCGCCCACATGGTAAATCTGCTGCACCATCACCGTGCCGTGCGCCTTGCAGGCTTCGGTGATGCGGCGGAAGCCGGGAATCACGGCGTCATCCCCGGCGCGAAAATTGCCGCGCGTGAGCACCGCCGTCCGGTGCGCCGGCACCGGCTCCACCACAATCATCCCGCAACCGCCCCGCGCGCGGGCCAGGTAATAATGCAAATGCTGCGCGCCCGGCAATCCGCCCTCCGACATATTCGCCGTATGCGCGCCGAACACGATGCGGTTCTTAACCGTGCACCCGGCGAGGGTGAGGGGGGCGAGGCAGTGGGGGTAGGGGATGGCCACAAAGAGAGACGGCTTAAGCCGGCGGTGATGACGGCAGCGCCGGCGGCCGGGGCTTGCTGTCTTCCGTTTTCAAACGGTTTTCAGAAATAAACTCCTCCATGTCGGTAAACATGGTGAAGAAAACGGGCCTGCCGCTGAACGCCAGCGGAGAGATTGGCCCGACGGCCATAAATGGGAACTCCTGCAAATCTTTGCGGGGGAAACTTTGCGGGTCGCGAAAGGACTCGTAGAGTTCGAGAGCGCGTTTATCCCCTCCGACAAAATCGCGCAGGCGGTCACGCTCGCTCCCCATCGCCAGACCAAATCCGAAAGTAAGGATTCTTAACTGCTGAAGGATTTCGTTGTCCAATCCGCCCAGAGTTTGGCTGATAAACATCCAGCCCAAACCGTATTTGCGCGTTTCGCGAATTGCATTGCGCAATAAAGAGCGCAATCGCTCGGATTCGGAATTCTGTTCCAAACGGCCGCTGGGGACATGGCGATGCGCTTCATCTAAAACCACAAGCACATTAGCGCTTTTCCCGGTAGTCAAGGCATTCGACGCGCGACGCACCAAAACATTCAATAATTTTCCGAGAATTCTTTTTTGAAGGTTTTCCGACCAAAACCCTCGTTGCTGATTCCCCTGTTGGGAAATATCAACGGCAATTACCGGGCAAGATGCTTCTCCCGGAGCATCGCCCAGCAACTCATTAACAACTTCATCCAGGCGTTTACGGTCTTCGCCTGCGACAAATAAATTGCTTAAGGCGAACCATTTTTTTTGCGCTTTGTCTTTCAAAGCATCATCGCGTTTGACTCTGTCCACGCGCTTGATGAGATCAGACGCGCGCTGTTTAGAGTAAATGTACTCGGCGTTGCTTTGCTCCGCAACCGCATCCAGCGCCTGCTCAAAAGCCGAGGCGAGCGAATGAAGCGTGACATTACCATCCAAGGCATCGCGAATGATTTCCGCCGCCTTTTCAGCGTTCCGTTGCGAGGTCTTTGGTATGCCGAGCTCTTCGAGAAAGCCCAGCGAGAAAACCAATTCCTGAAAAGTGTCCCAGTCATCCAACTGGAGTTGGTGGATGCGAAATACGCGAACATCCCGACCTTGACTTTTTAACACTTCGTCCAAGGGCAAACC
>RKSH01000074.1 GCA_007570945.1 Gammaproteobacteria bacterium
CGCCGGCGGCGCGCGGCGACCGGGAACTGCTGCGCTATGTGGCCGGCCTGGCGCATGCGCCGCTGGTTTTGGCGCTGGACGGCGTGCAGGATCCGCACAACCTCGGCGCCTGCTTGCGCACCGCCGATGCGGCCGGGGTGGACGCCGTGGTGCTGCCGGCGGCGCGCGCCTGCGGACTGACGCCGGCGGTGGCGCGCGCGGCCTCGGGAGCGGCGGTGGCGGTGTTCCGGGTGGCCAACCTGCCGCGCACGTTGCGCCAACTGAAAGACGCCGGGCTGTGGGTGGTGGGCGCCGCCGGCGGCGCCGAACTCAGCATCCACGATGCCGACCTCGGCGGTCCGCTGGCGCTGGTGCTGGGTGGCGAGGCGCGCGGCATGCGGCCGCTGGTGGCGCGCTGCTGCGACTCCAGCGTGCGCATTCCCATGCGCGGCACGGTGGCGAGTTTGAACGTGTCGGTGGCGGCCGGCGTGGCGCTGTTTGAAGTTCTGCGGCGGCGGGGGTGAGGCGGAAAGTGGCGGCGCCGGCTCTGAAAGCGGCGAGGCGGACGTCGAAAATGGCGGCTTAGACCAGGGTGCCGCCGCAACTGCTGCCGGCGCCGGCGGTGCAGCCGAGGCAGTGGGCGCCCACGGCGATGCGCTTGCCTTCCAGGCCGGCGGCGCTGATGTCCCACAGGTGGGCGCCGCCGGCGCCGTTGACCGGGGCGTTGATTTCCAGCATCTGGTTGAAGTCGCAGTCGTACACGCGGCCCAGCCAGTCCACGCTGAGCAGGTGGCGGCACATCAGGCCGGCGACGGTGCCGGGGTTGAAGTTGTCGGCGAGCAGGCGCAGGTAGCCGTCGTATTCGCCGTGCCGCCGCAGGTGGTGGGCGAAGCGGTTCACCGGCAGGTTGGCCAGCGCCAGGAGGCGGTTGAAGGTGATGCCGAAGTCGGCGCCCAGCCGGGTTTTGTAGTCGGCCTCCAAGCCGGCCTGCGGCGGCGGCAGGGTGGGGCCTTGCGGGTTGTAAACCAAATCAAGGGTGAGGGCGGGGTCCTTGCCGTAGCCGGCGGCGTTCAGTTGGCGCAGCGCGGCGATGCTTTTTTCAAACACGCCGCCGCCGCGCTGGGCGTCGACGTTTTCCCGCGAGTAGCACGGCAGCGAGCACACCAGTTGAATTTTGCGCGCCGCGTACCATTCGGCGAGGTCCTCCTGGCCCGGCTCCAGCAGCACGGTTAAATTGCAGCGCGACGTCACCGCCGCGCAGAATGAAACAATCTCCTCCGCGAAGCGGCGGAAATGCGGGTTCAATTCCGGCGCGCCGCCGGTGATGTCGGCGCGCTCAATATTGTTGGCGCGCATCCAGCGCAGGATTTTTTCCATGGTTTCCCAGGTCATGATTTCGGTGCGGTTGGGGCCGGCGTCCACGTGGCAGTGGTTGCAGGCCTGGTTGCACAGTTTGCCGAGGTTGATTTGCAACTCGCTGAGCGCGGCGCGGCGCAGCGCGGGCAGGTTGTGGCCGCGCATGGCGTCGGTGAACATGCGCGCCTCGCCCGGGGCCGGGTTGGCGGCGCCGACTTTGGTCGGGATGGCGGTGATGGCGGCCATTACAGCGCGCCGGTTTTGATATGGCGGCGGCGGATGAAGTGGTCCACGGAAATTTTTCCCGGACCGTACAAAATGGGGAACAGCAGCATCAGCCCCCACAGTTGGTGGTTCATCAAATCCACCGGGCGCACCTCGGGCAGGGAGATGAGCGCGACGATGTTAAAAACAAACAGCGCCGCCGCGGCCAGGCGGCCGCCCAGTCCCAGGGCCAGCAACACCGGCAGAATTAATTCGGCGCCGGTGCCGAGGTAGGCGGCAAACACCGGCGGCAGCAACGGCACCTGGTAGCACCAGTCGCACTCGCCGGAGAACAAGTGCAGGGTGCTGTCCCAACTGCGGATTTTTGTCAGGCCTGATTTAAAGAACACATTGGCCACCCACAAACGCAGCAGGAGATCCGCGGCCGGCGCCAGCAGGGCGAGGAAGCGGGTGGCGGTTTCGGTGAATTCTGCGATGCGCTTCATGACGAGCCTCCGGTGTGAAAAATATAGGCGGCCGCGCCGCCGGGCGCGGCGGCCGGCGCATGTACCTCGGTCAACATACCCTCGCGCACCATGCGGGTCAAACTGGAGCCGAGGTCAAACCCGGCGTCGGCGGCAAGCCCGGCGTCCGCCGCCTCGCCCAGCGTTTGGCCGGCGGCGACCGCGTCGAGAAAAGCAAACTCGGCCGCCGCCAGCGGAATAAAAACAATGTCGCCGCGCCGCATCACCAGCAGGCGGCAACCGCCGCTGTTCAAGTCAAGCTCGCCGGGGTTTTTCTGAAACTGCAAATCCCAAATCGCCGCCAGCGGAAAGCGCGAGCGAATCAGGCGGCTGGCCGGGTTCAGCGCAAAGCGCAGGGCGGCGTGGTCTTCGGGGTTGGTGCGGCGCAATGCGCCGAGGTCCACCCGGCCGGCGTCTTCGGCAAGAAAAACCTGGTGGCAAAGCCAGCCCAGTTGCGCCACATCCGGCAGGTATTCCAGATGCGCGCAGGGCGGGAAAGTTTTGACAAAGACCGGGAAATTTTCGCCGAAACGGTTCAAGTCGCCGGAGGTGGAGGCGTGCTCCCGGATGTAGGCGTCGGCGCATCCGCGGAAAAATTCCCCCCCCACCAGCGCCTCCACGGTGCGGTAAATGTTGCGCAGGGTGGAGCGCAGGTTGGCGCGCATGTTGTTGCGGTAGATTTGCAAGCGGCGCGCGCCGCTGAGGCCGTTGGCGACAACCGCATCGGCGATTCCCGGCGCGCTGTCCGGCGCCCTCAGATGCGCGGCAAACCCGCGCTGCAGTTCACGCAGCCCGGGCATGGCGCTGTTCAAGCATGGATTGCGCGGCGGCCGCCTCGCCGAGCAGCACCGCCAGCGGCGGCAGGTCGGTGTCCCACTCAATCAGCGTCGGCATGGCGCCGTGGTGCGCCAGCGCGCGGCCGTACAAACGCCACACATCGTCCGACACTTGGCGGTTGTGGGTGTCAATGCGCACTTCGGTGGCGCCGAAATTTTTCACGCTGTGGCCGGCGAGGTGCATCTCGCCCACATGGCGGGTGTCGATGCGCTCCAGATATTGAAACGGGTCAAAACCGTGGTTGCGCGCGTTCACAAAAACGTTGTTCACATCCAGCAGAATGCCGCAGCCGGATTTTTGCGCGAGGGTGTTGATGAACTCCCACTCGGGGATTTCGGATTGTTCGTATTGCAGGTAGGTGGAGGCGTTTTCCAGCAGGATTTTGCATCCTAATGTGTGCTGCACAAAGTCCACTTGCCCCACCAGATGGCGCAGCGATTCCTCGGTGTAGGGCAGCGGCAGCAGGTCGTTGATGAATTCACCGTCAATGGAACTCCACGAAAGATGCTCCGACACCAGGCCGGGGTTGTATTCGCCGATTAATTCTTTCAGCCGCGCCAGGTGCGCCGCATCCGGCCGGTCGGCGGAGCCGATGGACATGCCCACGCCGTGAAAACTAAGCGGGTAATGCTGGCGGAGTTTGGCGAGGTAATGGTGCGGCGCGCCGCCGGCGCCGAAATAATTTTCGCTGTGCACCTCAAGCCAGCCCACCGCCGGCAGTTCGGCGCACAGGTCGCGGTAGTGCTCGGCGCGCAAGCCAATCCCGGCCGCGGCCGGGATTGGGGCATCCTTAAACGCAGAGACTTGCGCGGGCATCAGGTGGAGGTCTTGGAACCGCCCACCAGTTTGTCGCACAGCCCCTTGGGCACCGAAACCCAGGCGTCTTTCTGGCCGTCGGTGTGGGAAGTGCCGGCGCAGGAACTGTTGGAGGTCTGGCAGTCGTTCTGCCCGGCCTTGACCACGCCGTAGCATTTCTCGGTGTCGGCATTGGCCGTCGTCACGGCCCCGGCGCCCAGTGCCAGCAGCCCGGAAATTGCGCTGCTGAGGATGATTTTGGAAGTTTTCATGATGTGTTTCCTCTCGGGATTGAGTGAATGGAAGTTGCCGCCATTATAGCACGGCGTTGCGGTGTGCAAGGGTTTATTGGATAGGGGCGGTGGCGGGGGTTCCCCGGTGGGCGGTTGGGTGCTGTAACGAGGATTTGCCGCAAAATAGACTTTTTGAACAGGCTCAAACACATGTGAGACGTTCTTAGCCAAAAAAGGTCGGGCGGCCCACCGCCCCCACGGCGGCAAAAACACAACTTCCGCACCCCCATGGCGTCCTATCAACGCCTCAAAGAGGCAGACCGATTGTCTCACATGTGTTGAACCCGTACAAATGTTGACGCGCCCCATGCCGGGCGTTTATTGTCGCGGGGTGAATGCATTTTTTGTTTTGGCTTCCTTTCTTGTCTCCCCGGCCATGGCGCAGCAGGCGCCGTTGGTGACGGTGGACCCGGTGGTGCGGACGTCGCTTAGGGCGACGGTGCCGGTGGTGGGGCGGTTTGTGGCGACGCGGCGCCAGGTGGTGTCGGCGCGCGCCGCCGGGGCGGTGGCGAGTGTGGCGGTGCGGGTGGGCGAGCGGGTGCGCGCCGGGCAGGCGCTGGCGCGGCTGGATGCGCAAGTGGCGGCGGCGGTGCGCGACGAGAGCGCGGCGGTGGCGGCAACGCGGCGCGCTGAATTGGACCTGGCGCGAATGGAGCGGCGGCGGCTGGAACCGTTGCGCAACTCGGCGGCCTCACGGGCCAACTTTGAAAACGCCCGCCAGCAGGAGGCCATCGCCCGCGCGCGGCTGGCGCAGGCCGAGGCGGCGGCGGCGCGCGCGCGGCTGAATCATGACTACACGGTGATTACCGCGCCATATGACGGCGTGGTGACGCGCAAGTACGCCGAGGCCGGGGCGCACCTGGCGGTGGGCGGGCCGGTGGTGGAGTTGCTGGATGACAACTCGCTGGAGATAGAGGTGGAGGTGCTGTACAACCGCGTCGGCGGCCTGGCGCCGGGCGTTGAGGTGGATTACCGGGTCGGCGGTGAGGACCGGCCGGCCGGCGTGGCGGTGGTGCGGGCGGTGGTGCCGGACGAGAACTCGCGCACCCGCACGCGGGCGGTGCGGCTGATGCCGCGGCTGGGCGGCGGCGCCGCGGCCGGGCAGAGCGTCACCGTGGACATCCCGGCCGGCCGGCCGCGCGATGCGTTGACCCTGCACAAGGACGCGGTGGTGCAGCGCGGCGGGGCCAGTTTTGTGTTTGTGGTGAACGACGGCACCGCCGCCATGACGCCGGTGCGGCTCGGCGAGGCGGTGGGCGGCCGGCTGGAGGTGATGGGCGGCGTGGGCGACGGCGACCTGGTGATTATTCGCGGCAACGAGCGCCTGCCGCCGCGCGGGCCGGTGCAGGTGATGCCGCCGCAGTAAGCGATGAACTTAATTAAACTCGCGATAGAACGCCCGGTGTCGGTGGTGGCGGCGATGCTGATGACGGTGCTGTTCGGCCTGGTCGCGTTGCAGACCATTCCCATCCAACTGACGCCGGATGTGAACAGGCCGGTGATTACCATCACCACGCTGTGGCCCGGCGCCGCGCCGGCTGAGGTGGAGCGCGAAATCATCAACCCGCAGGAGAAAGAACTGTCCGGGCTGAGCGCGCTGCAGAATGTGACCAGCACCGCCGAGCAGGGGCGCGGACGCATCACGCTGGAGTTTTCCATCGGCACCGACATGAGCCACTCGTTGCTGCTGGTGTCCAACCGGCTGGACCGGGTGAGCGGCTACCCGGCCGAGGCGGCGGCGCCCACGTTTGAAATCGCCGGCAGCGAGGAAAGCCCCATCGCCTGGTTCATCGTCCGCCGCGCGCCCGGCAATGCGCGGCCGATTCATGAGTTCGGCGATTTTCTGGAGGACATCGTGCGCGACCGCATGGAGCGGGTGGACGGCGTTGCGCGGTTGAACATCTACGGCATTTCCAACCGTGAGATTCAGGTGGTGGTGAGGCCCGAGCAGTTGGCCGCCTACCGGCTGACGGTGAGCGACGTGCTGCGCGCGCTGCGCGCCGCCAACATTTCCGTCTCGGCCGGCGATGTCACCGAAGGCAAGCGCCGCTACGTGGTGCGCGCCCAGGGCGAGTTGAACGACCTCGCGCCGATTCGCAACGTGGTGCTGCGCGCGCTGCACGCCGATGGTGACGGTGGCGGGCGGCTGGCGCGCATCACCGTCGCCGACGTGGCCGAGGTGCGCTACGGCCACCCCGACCCCACCGCCAGCATCCGCATGTTAGGCGCCTCCAGTTTGGCCATGAGCGCCGAGCGCCAGCACGGCGCCAACGTCATTGAAACCATGCACGGCCTGCGCGCGGCGGTGGATGAACTGAACGAGTACGCCATGCCGGCGGCCGGGCTGACGCTGGTGCAGGCCTATGACGAGACGGTGTACATCGACTCGGCCATTGACCTGGTGCAGCAGAACATCTGGGTGGGCGGCACGTTGGCGGCGCTGGTGCTGCTGCTGTTCCTGCGCTCGGTGCGCGCCACGTTGGTGGTGAGCATCGCCATTCCGGTGTCGGTGGTGGGCGCGTTTGTGGCCATGGCGTTCATGGGGCGCTCGATTAACGTGGTGTCGCTGGCCGGGCTGGCCTTTGCCGTGGGCATGGTGGTGGACGCGGCCATCGTGGTGATGGAAAACATCCACCGCCTGCGCGAGCGCGGCATCGGCGCGGTGCAAGCGGCGCTGGACGGCGCGCGGCAGGTGTGGGGCGCGGTGTTGGTGTCGGCGCTGACCACGGTGCTGGTGTTCGTGCCGGTGCTGGTGATGCAACTGGAGGCCGGGCAGTTGTTCCGCGACATCGCGGTGGCCATTTCGGTGGCGGTGGTCCTGTCATTGGCGGTTTCCATCACCGTCATCCCGTCGCTGTCGCGCAAGTTCTTTGGCGGCGGTTCCCGAACGGTGGATGTGGCGCCGTCGACGGTGGGCGCGGTCTCGGTGACGGTGGATCAGGGGCCGGCGCCGGCGCGTCTGCGGTTGCCGATGGTGGACCGGCCGGCGGCGGCGGTGGCCGCGCTGGTGAACAAGTACACCGAAATCCTCAGCGCCCGCCGCCTGGCCGCGCTGTTGGTGGTGGCCGCCATCACCGCCGGCGCGCTGGCCTTCACCATCACTTTCCTGCCCAAGTTGGACTACCTGCCGGAGGGCAACCGCAATTTGGTGTTCGGCGTCATCATCCCGCCGCCGGGCTACAACCTTGAAACCATGGCCGGCATCGCCGAGGGCGTGGAGTCGGCCACCCGCCCGCTGTGGGTGCGCGATGGCGGCGGCGGCGCCATTGCGCGCGAGGCCGTGGCCGGCGCGCCGCCCGGCATTGAGCGGTTCTTTTTTGTGGTGACGCGGGGGCTCACGTTTCTCGGCGCAATCTCCGACGACCCGCAGCGCGCCGGGGAATTAATTCCGCCGCTGCAGCGCGCCGTGTTCAGCGAGCCGGGGACGTTCGGTTTTATCAACCAGCCGTCCATTTTCGGGCGCGGCATCGGCGGCGGCAAAAAAATCGATCTGGACATTTCCGGCGGCGAGTTGGAGCCTCTGCTGGAGGTGGCGGTGCGGGCGGTGGGCAAAATCGCGCAAGTCCTGCCGCGCGCCGAGGGAACGCAGTTTCGGCCCAACCCCGGGCTGGAGTTGGGCGCGCCGGAAGTGCGGCTGGTGCCGAACCGGGTGGCCCTGGCCGACAACCGCCTGGATGCGGTGGACCTGGCCAACACCGTGGATGCCTTTAACGACGGCCTGCGCGTGGACGAGGTGACGCTGGACGGCAAACTCACCGACCTGGTGCTGAAAGGCCCGGACGGATTGGTGGCGCGCACCCAGGGCATCGACAACCTGCCGGTGGTGACGCCGGACGGCGGCATCGTGCCGGTGAACTCGCTGGCCGACATCATGCTCACCGCCGGGCCGACGGTCATCCGCCACCGGGAACGGTTCCGCGCCATCACCCTGGAAGTGCGGCCGTCGCCGGCCATCACCCTGGAGTCGGCGGTGGAGTTAATCCGCAGCGAGGTGATTGGCGCGCTGCAGGAAGAGGGCGTGCCGCCCAACGTCAAGTTCGCCATCTCCGGCACCGCCGACAAACTAAGCCAGACGTGGAACGCGATTCTGATTAACCTGCTGCTGGCGCTGGTGATTGTCTACCTGGTGATGGCGGTGCTGTTTGAGAGTTTTGTGTACCCGGTGGTCATCATGCTGTCGGTGCCGGTGGCCGCGGCCGGCGGCATCGGCGGTTTGGCGGTGCAGAACGCGCTCACCGGCCAGACCCTGGACATGCTGTCCATGCTCGGCTTCATCATTTTGGTGGGCATCGTGGTGAACAACGCCATCCTGTTGGTGCACCAGACGCTGTTCCACGCCCGGCGGGAGAACATGTCGCCGCGGCGGGCCATCCTCACCGCCACCAACAACCGCATCCGCCCGATTTTCATGTCCACCCTCACCAGCGTTTTCGGCATGCTGCCGCTGGTGCTGTTTCCCGGCAGCGGCTCGGAGCTCTACCGCGGGCTGGGCTCGGTGGTGGTGGGCGGCCTGTCGCTGTCGGCCATTCTGACGCTGCTGATTGTGCCGCCGTTTCTGGCCGTGCTGGCGCCGTGGCTGGAAGGCCGGCGGACGCCGGCCTGAAAAATGGTGGAGCGGAGGAGGATCGAACTCCCGACCTTCGCATTGCGAACGCGACGCTCTCCCAGCTGAGCTACCGCCCCGTACGGCGCATCTTATATAATCCGCCCCGCTCCCCGCAAC
>RKSH01000098.1 GCA_007570945.1 Gammaproteobacteria bacterium
GCCACCGGGCTTGCGCTCTACGCCGCAACCGGCACCGGCGCGGTGGCATGGTTGCTGCCGGTTCACCTCGGCACGGTCCTGGCTTTCTTCCTGGTAACGCCCTATTCCAAAATGGCGCACGGCTTTTACCGCATGGCGGCGCTGGTGAAAGACAAGGGGCGGCCGGGTGGAGGGTAAGGGCGGCGTACCGGCGGATGCGACTCATGAAATGGTGCACGCGACCGCGGAAACGGTGATTGCGACTCCCGAAATGATGCACGGGAGTCGCGAAATGCCGGGTGCGACTCCGGAAATGCCGGATTAACCCTTCACCCTCCTCACCGCCACCACCCCGGACTGCTCGCGCAGGCGGCTGAGGATGCGGGAGAGGTTGTGGCGGTGGCGCACTTCCAGGGTGAAGCAGATGGTGGAGTGGCGGCCGTCGCGCTCGGCCACCGAGACGTCGTTGATGTTGGAGTCCTCGTCGGCAATCACCGCGGCCAGGGAGGCGAGAACGCCGGGGCGGTTTTCGGTGTCCAGGCGCAGGGCGGCGGCGAACTGGCCGCTGACTTTGTCGTCCCAGTGGATGGGCACCAGTTTGTCGGCGCGCTTGCTGAGTTCGCCGAGGTTGGGGCAGTCGGCGGTGTGCACCACCATGCCCTTGCCGGCGGTGAGCACGCCGTTAATCTCGTCGCCGGGCAGCGGGCGGCAGCATCTGGCGTAGGTGACCAGCACGCCCTCGGTGCCGGTGACGGCGATGGACTGGGGCGCGCCGCCGCCCTCACCCTCGCCGCCGCCGCCGAGCAACTGGTGGGCGACCATCATGGGCATGCGGTTGCCGAGCCCGATGTCGGCGAGGAGGTCGTTCCATTCGGCGAGGCGCAAAGTTTTCAGCAGCGCGGATTTTTGTTCACTGCGGATGCGCGGGCGCGATTTGCGCAGGGTGCGGACCGCGTTGTCCAGAAGTTTTTTGCCGAGCTTCACCGAGTCCTTGCGCCGTTTGTTTTTAAGCGCGCCGCGAATGGCCGCGCGGGCCTTGCCGGTGACCACGAAGTTAAGCCACGCCGGGCTGGGGCGCGCGCCGCGGGCGGTGACCGCCTCCACCTGGTTGCCGCTTTTCAATGCAGTGTGCAGCGGCGCCGGCACATTGCCGATGCGCGCGCCGATGCAACGGTTGCCCACGTCGGAGTGCACCGCGTAGGCGAAGTCCAGCGCGGTGGCGCCGGCCGGCAGTTTCTTGATGTCGCCGCGCGGGGTGAACACGTAAACCTCGTCGGGAAACAAATCCACCCGCAGGTGCTCCAGAAACTCGCCGGGGTTGACGCTGGTCTGCTGCGTCTCAAGCAAATCCATCAGCCACTGCCGCGCCAGGCCGTGCGGGCCGTCGGCGCCGTCGGCGCGCGCGCCGGGGGTTTTGTACAGCCAGTGCGAGGCGATGCCGGTCTCGGCGACGCGGTGCATTTCCTCGGTGCGAATCTGCACCTCAATGGTCTCGCCGAAGGCGCTGAACACGGTGGTGTGCAGCGACTGGTAGCCGTTCACCTTGGGGATGGCGATGTAGTCCTTGAAGCAATGGGGGATGGGTTTGTACAGCGCATGCATGGCGCCGAGGGCGCGGTAGCAGTGGTCGACGGTTTCCACAATCACGCGGAAACCGTAAATGTCGCGGACATCGCGGAAGTGGATGCGCTTGCTCTGCATCTTGCGGTAGATGCTGTAGATGTTTTTTTCCCGGCCCGAGACGCGCGCGGCGATGCCGCCGTCGGCGAGTTGCTTTTCCAGCGCATCGCCGATTTTTTTCATGGCGGTGCGGCGGTTGCCCTGCCGCCGGCGCAATGCGCGCGCCAGGGTCCGGTGGCGGTTGGCGTAGGTGTGGCGGAAACTTAAATCCTCCAGCTCCCGGCTCCACGAATGCAGGCCGAGGCGGTTGGCGATGGGCGCGTAAATTTCCTGGGTCTGGCGCGCGATGCGCAGGCGTTTTTTCGGCGGCAGCGAATCCAGCGTGCGCATGTTGTGCAGGCGGTCGGCGAGTTTAATCAAAATCACCCGCAGGTCGCGCGACATGGCGAGCAGCATCTTGCGCAGGTTTTCGGCCTCGGCGGCCTCGCGGGTGTCGGTTTCAATGCGGTCGATTTTGCTGACGCCGTCCACCAGCCGCGCCACGTCCTCGCCAAACTTTTCCACGATGCGGTCGCGCGCGGTGGCGGTGTCCTCCATCACATCGTGCAAAATGGCGGCGGTGAGGGTCGGCGCATCCAGGCGCAACGCGGCCAAAATGTGCGCCACCGCCAGCGGGTGGTGAATGAACGGCTCGCCGCTGCTGCGCCGCTGCCCGGCGTGCGCGCTCTCGCCGAAAGTGTAGGCGCGCAAAACCTCGGCGACTTCGGCCTCGTCCAGGTAGCCGCGCAACGCGCCGCTGAATTCGCTGAGCGTGGGCGGCGGGCTACCGGGCGGACTCCTGCGCAGTCCGGGAATCGGCATGGTCAGCCGGCATCCTCGCCCCCGTCGCCCTCGTTGCCGTTGCCCCCGTCCTCATCGTCCTCGTCGCCGAAGTCGCCGTCCAGGTCGTCCTCGGCGCGGGCGTAGTTGGCCGGCTCGCGGAACAGGTCGTGCGGGCCGCGCAACTCCGGCTCCGGCAGCGGTTCGTTGAGAATGTCCGGCCCCACTTTGCCGGCGGCGATTTCGCGCAACGCAATCAGCACCGGCTTGTCGCCCTGTTCCGGCACCAGCGGCGTGGAGCCAAGCATAATCTGCCGCGCCCGGCGGGTTGCCACCAGCACCAACTGGAAGCGGTTTTCCACATTGCCGAGGCAGTCTTCCACGGTCACTCTGGCCATTTTGTTTTCCTCCGTCAGGGGTCGTAATGGGCGCGCCATTGTAGCACCGCCCGCCGCCATCCGCCACCGCCCTCACCGCCGCGCGGTGTCAAGGCGGCGGTCGAATGATGCTCTGGACTGCAAAACTGACGGTGCGGCGGCCTTAGTTGCCGGCA
>RKSH01000056.1 GCA_007570945.1 Gammaproteobacteria bacterium
CCCCCGGAGGACGCCATGAACAACAACGCCAGCCTCGTTTCCCGACCGCATGCCGCCCCTCGGAAACGCCGCTCCCCTCGGCCCGCGGCATGTGCCGGCCATGTTCACCGGCAGCATCACCGCGCCCATCATCATCGCCGGCGTGGTGGGCGCCTGTCGGTGATGCAGGGCGCCAGTTTCGGCTTCCTGCCGGTGGTTATTCCGCCGGCCAAAAATTTCGGCATCAAAGCGGTGTTGGTGCCGGCCGCGCTGCCGGCGCTGCCGCTCAACCGGATTTTGCCCGGGCGGCGCGGGGCATGACCGGCGCCAGGCTGCAGGCCGTGCTGCTCACACTGCGCGGCAACAAAATTTTTGAATGGGGCACCATCAGCGTCATCCTGCTGTCATCAGTGAGCGTCGGCGCCAAGACCTACGCCATCGCCCCGGCCCTCACCCTCGCCCTGGCCGCGCTGGACTCGGCGGTGTCGGTCTACTTCGTGCTGGAAATTTCCGTCCGCATGGGCGCCGAAGAACGCCTGCGCGATTTTTTCAAGAGCGGCTGGAATAACTTTGACGCGCTGATTGTCGCCGCCAGTTTAATTCCGCTGGACGATTCCGAATACGTCCTCCTCGCCCGCTTGCTGCGCCTGTTCCGGGTGATGCGGTTGATTGTTTTCATCCCCCAGTTGCGCGCCCTGGTGGCCGCCCTGCTGCGCGCCATTCCCCGCATTGGCTACGTGGCGCTGATGATGTTCGTCATTTTCTACATCTACGCCGCCCTCGGCTCGCTGCTGTTCGCCCCCATCAACAACACTCTGTGGGGCAACATCGGCATCGCCATGATCACCCTGTTCCGCGTCGCCACCTTGGAGGACTGGACCGATGTCATGTACGAAACCATGGAGGTCTACCCGCTAAGCTGGGCTTTCTACCTCAGCTTCATCTTCCTCAACGCTTTCGTCTTCCTCAACATGATGATCGGCGTGATTATCCAGGTCATGCACGAGGAACAACCCGCCCCTCCGCCCCCCAAACCCTGGCGCCGGCGGAGTTTGTGGCTGCGGTGAAGACCGCCCGCCTGCTCAGCGGGGAGTGGAGGTTCTGATTGGCGGCGCCGTTTAGGCAAAAAAAATCGGCGAGACCGGAATCTCGCCGATGGAATGTCGCGGCTGGTGGCGGAGCGGACGGGACTTGAACCCGCGACCCCCGGCGTGACAGGCCGGTATTCTAACCAACTGAACTACCGCTCCGATTCTCGTTTTTGTGGTGGGCGCTGCGGGAATTGAACCTGCGACCTTCGCCTTGTAAGGGCGACGCTCTGCCCGGCTGAGCTAAGCGCCCGACGGGGATGCGCGCCGGCGCCGTCAGTTAACCGCGTCTTTCAGCGCCTTGCCGGCCTTGAACTTTATCGACTTGGACGCGGCAATGTGGATGGATTCACCCGTTCTCGGGTTGCGCCCCTGGCGGGCCGAGCGCTCACTGACGCTGAAGTTTCCAAATCCGGCGATACTGGCCACATCCCCGTTGCCCAGGGCGGTGGTGATGGATTCAAAAACTTTTTCCACGGCGCGGCTGGCCGAGGCTTTGGAAATGTCGGCGGCATCCGCAACGACGCTTACGATATCTGCTTTGTTCACGGGCTTCTCCTCAGGTGATTTTGGGTTTAAGTGGGCGGATTTCAGCGGCGCAAAAATCTGCTCAACACCGCGGATGGCGGCGGACACGCGCGGCGCCTCTGAAATCCCGTTGCGGAAAATGTAGCACAAAACCGCCGCGCCGAGGGGATTTTTTTCGGCGCGGCGGCGGGGCCTTGGCGAATGGGCGGCCGCCGGGGGTCGCGGCGATTAGTGGGTGGTGAGCTCGCCGAGGGGGGCGGCCGGCCGGCGCGGGCGCGGTTTTTTCTGGCCGGGCTTGTCGGCGCGGGCGCTGCGGCGCGGGGTGGGATTTTCCAGCGCCACTTTCAGCACCTGGTCGATCCACTTCACCGGGGTGATGGTGATGCCGTCCTTGATGTTATCGGGAATTTCGGTTAACTCCTTTTCGTTCTCGGCCGGAATCAGCACTGTCTTGATGCCGCTGCGGTTGGCGGCGAGGAGTTTTTCCTTAAGGCCGCCCACCGGCAGCACCTCGCCGCGCAGGGTGATCTCGCCGGTCATGGCCACATCGGCGCGCACCGGGTTGTCGGTGAGGGCCGAGATGATGGCGGTGCACATGGCGATGCCGGCGCTGGGGCCGTCCTTGGGCGTGGCGCCTTCGGGGACGTGGACGTGGATGTCGCGGTCTTTGTAGAACTCCGGGTCCACGCCGTATACGCTGGCGCGGTTGCGCACCACGCTCACCGCCGCATGGATGGATTCCTGCATTACATTGCCCAGTTTGCCGGTGAACATCTGCTTGCCCTTGCCCGGCATCACCACCGCCTCAATGCTGAGCAACTCACCGCCCACCGAGGTCCACGCCAGGCCGGTGGCCTGGCCCACCTGGTTGGCGGCGTCCACCTTGCCGAAGCGGAAGCGGCGGACGCCGAGGAAGCGGGGCAGGTTGCGCGGGGCGACGCTGACTTTTTTCTTGCCGGTGTTGAGCAGCAGCTCCTTGGCCACCTTGCGGCAGATTTTGGAGATCTCGCGCTCCAGCCCGCGCACCCCGGCCTCGCGCGTGTAGTAGCGGACGATGTCCAGAAGGGCCGGCTTGCGGATGTTAATCTCGCCGCTCTTCAGGCCGTTCTCGGCGATTTGTTTCGGCACCAGGTAGCGGGTGGCGATGTGCAGTTTCTCGTCCTCGGTGTAGCCGGACAGGCGGATGACCTCCATGCGGTCAAGCAGCGGCGGCGGAATGTTGAGGGTGTTGGCGGTGGCCAAAAACATCACCTCCGACAGGTCGTAGTCCACCTCAAGGTAGTGGTCGTTGAAAGTGTGGTTCTGCTCCGGGTCCAGCACCTCAAGCAATGCGGAAGACGGGTCGCCGCGGAAGTCCACCGTCATCTTGTCCACTTCGTCCAGCATGAACAGCGGGTTGCGGCTTTTGACCTTGGTCAGGTTGCTGATAATTTTTCCCGGCAGCGAGCCGATGTAAGTGCGGCGGTGGCCGCGAATCTCGGCATCGTCACGGACGCCGCCGAGGGACATGCGGGTGAACTTGCGGTTGGTGGCGCGGGCGATGGATTTGCCAAGGGAGGTCTTGCCGACGCCGGGCGGGCCCACCAGGCACAGGATGGGGCCTTTGATTTTTTTGATGCGCTGCTGGACGGCGAGGTATTCAATGATGCGCTCCTTCACTTTCTCCAGGCCGTAGTGGTCGGTCTCCAGCGCTTTCTCGGCCGAGGCCAGGTCCTTGCGGATGCGGGTGCGCGCTTTCCACGGCACCGACACCAGCCAGTCGATGTAGTTGCGCACCACCGTCGCCTCGGCCGACATGGGCGACATCATTTTCAGTTTTTTCAACTCGCCATCAGCCTTCTCGCGCGCCTCTTTGGACATGCCGGACTTGGCGATTTTTTTCGCCAGTTCGTCGGCCTCGCTGCCGCCCTCCTCGTCACTGAGTTCTTTCTGAATCGCCTTCATCTGCTCGTTCAGATAGTACTCGCGCTGGCTTTTTTCCATCTGCTTTTTCACCCGGCCGCGGATGCGCTTTTCCACCTGCAGCATCTCAATTTCGGCCTCCATCATTTTCAGCACGTGTGCAAGGCGCTTGCGCTCGTCGCGCATTTCCAGAATGGCCTGCTTCTCGCTGATTTTCAGGTTGAGGTGCGCGGCGATGGTGTCGGCCAGCCGCCCGGCGTCGTCCAGGCCGGACAGGGAGTTCAAAATCTCCGGCGAGATTTTGTTGTTGAGTTTAATGTAGCGCGCGAATTCGGCGGTGACGCCGCGCACCTCGCGCTCGGCGTCTTCACCCTCCCCCATGGGCACCGGCACAAACGGCGACACCCGCGCGGCAAAATATTCCTCGGTTTCGCTGTAGCCATCGATGCAGATGCGCTTCTCGCCCTCCACCAGCACCTTGACCGTGCCGTCCGGCAGCCTCAGCATCTGCAAAATGCCGGACCTGGTGCCGACGGTGTAGATTGCATCGGCGTCGGGGTCGTCGGTGGCGGCTTCTTTTTGCGCCACTAACAGGATGTGGTTGGTGGCGGCGTGCATGGCGCGCTCCAGCGCCTTGATGGATTTGGGCCGGCCCACGAACAACTGGATGGCCATGTTGGGGAACACCACCACGTCGCGCAACGGCAGCACCGGCATTGCATCGGCCGGTTGCAGCGGTTTTTTTCGGGCGGTGATTTTTTTGGTCATGGCTTGCGCGGCCGCATCAGCGGGGGTTTTGCAGCGGTGAATTTTTTGGCCGTCATTTTCGCCCCCGGCGGCGGCATCTGCGGCCCGCCAGGCGGCATTCTTGGATCCTCAGGCGCGGCTGGCGCGGGCGCGGTTGCTGTCTTCGTACACGTACAACGGCGCGGCGCCCTCGTTAATCACGCCGGCATCCACAATGACCTCCCGGACATTGGGCAGCGAGGGCAGCTCATACATGGCGTTGAGCAACGAGTTTTCAAGGATGGAGTTCAGGCCGCGGGCGCCGGTTTTGCGCTTCATCGCCTTGTGGGCGATGGCGCGCAACGCGTCGTCGCGGATTTTCAACTCCACGTCGTCCATCCGCAGCAACTCGCGGTACTGCTTGCTGAGCGCGTTGCGCGGCTCGGTGAGGATGGACATCAGCGCCTTTTCGTCCAACTCCTCCAGCGTCGCCACCACCGGCAGGCGGCCGACAAACTCCGGGATTAAACCGTACTTGATTAAATCCTCCGGCTCCAATTGGCGCAGCAGGAGCTCGTGCTCCTCGCGGTCGCTGCGGGCGGTGATGTCGGCGCCGAAGCCGATGCCGCTTTTCTCGGTGCGGCTGCGGATGATTTTTTCCAGGCCGGCAAAGGAGCCGCCGCAAATAAACAGCACATTGCGCGTGTCCACCTGCAGAAATTCCTGCTGCGGATGCTTGCGCCCGCCCTGCGGCGGCACCGAGGCGATGGTGCCCTCGATTAATTTGAGCAACGCCTGCTGCACGCCCTCGCCGGACACGTCGCGGGTGATGGATGGGTTGTCGGACTTGCGCGAAATCTTGTCGATCTCGTCGATGTAGACAATGCCCATGCGGGCTTTTTCAATGTCGTAGTCGCATTTCTGCAGCAGTTTCTGAATGATGTTTTCCACATCCTCGCCGACGTAGCCGGCCTCGGTGAGGGTGGTGGCGTCGGCGATGGTGAACGGCACATTCAATTGGCGCGCCAGCGTCTCGGCCAGCAGGGTTTTGCCCGAGCCGGTGGGACCGATGAGCAGAATGTTGCTCTTGGCGATTTCCACGCCGTTAATCTCGCCGGCGACCTCGCTTTCCACGCGCTTGTAGTGGTTGTAGACCGCCACCGACAGAATTTTCTTGGCCTGCGACTGCCCGACAACGTAGTCATCCAGAATTTTGCGGATGTCGCCGGGTTTGGGCGAGCGCATTGCGCTGGCGGTGCCGCGCTCGGTTTTTTCCTCCTCCTCGCGGATGATTTCGTTGCACAGTTCCACGCACTCGTTGCACACGAAAACCGACGGGCCGGCGATGAGTTTGTGAATCTCATGCTGGCTTTTGCCGCAAAAAGAGCAGTAGAGGACTTTTTCGGCGGATTGTTCCGGCTTGTCGTTGTCTTCGGCCATGGCGGGAGGTGCGGTTTGCGGGCGTCAGCGGATAATACGGGTTTGGCGCGGGGTTTTCAAGCGTCTGCGGGCGGCGCGCCCCGGCCCGCCACCACCATGTTGTCGCGATGGATGAGCTCCGGCTCGTCCACGTAGCCGAGGATGCCCTCAATTCGGTCGCTGCTCTGGCCGATGATTTTTCTGCTCTCGGCGGCGTTGTAGTTGACCAGGCCGCGCGCCGCCTCACGGCCTTCGGGGTCGACGCACAGCACCGGGTCGCCGCGGCGGAAATCACCCTCAACCAGGGTCACGCCCACCGGCAGCAAACTGCGCCCTTTGCTGCGCAGCACCTGGGCCGCGCCGTGGTCGAGAATTAATTTTCCGGCGGCGCGCAGTTGCCCGGCCAGCCACTGCTTGCGCGCGGCGAGACGGCCGCGGCCGGCGCGCAGCGAGGTGCCGAGGGCCTCGCCGTGGTGCAGGCGGCACAGCACGTTTTCCTCCATGCCGCCGGCAATCACAGTGCGGGTGCCGGAGCGCGCGGCCTTCTCGGCGGCCAGAAGTTTGGTCAGCATTCCGCCGCGGCCAAGGGCGCCGCCGGGGCCGGCGTGGCGGCTGAGCGCGGCATCGCCGGCCAGGCCGTCGGCGATTAATTTGGCGCCCGGGTGGCGGCGCGGGTCGCGGTCAAACAGGCCCGGCTGGTCGGTGAGCAGCACCAACAACTCGGCCTCCACCAGGTTGGCCACCAGCGCGGCGAGGGTGTCGTTGTCGCCGAAGCGAATCTCGTCGGTGGCCACGGTGTCGTTCTCGTTCACCACCGGAATCACGTTCAGTTGCAGCAACGTGCGCAACGCGCGGCGCGCATTCAGGTAACGGCCGCGGTCACTGAAGTCGGCGTGGGTCAGCAGTACTTGGGCGGTGTGCAAACCGTGGGCCTCAAAGGCCGACTCGTAGGCGCGCACCAGCCCCATCTGGCCCACCGCGGCCAGCGCCTGCAAGTGGTGCAATGAGCGCGGCCGCTCGCCAAGGCCGAGGCGCATCATGCCGGCGGCGATGGAGCCGGAGGACACCAGCGTCACCGCCACGCCGCTTTGCACCAGTTGCGCGACTTGCCCGGCCCACACACCGATGGCGGCGGTGTTGAGTCCGCCGCCGCCGGCCAGCAGTGAACTGCCGACCTTCACCACCCACGTCCGGCGGGTGTCGCCGCCGCTTGCGCTCATGAACCGGCGTCCAAGGCTTCCAGACGGCTCATCACCGCCTGCGCCAGGCTGCGGCAACCGGCGCCGGCGGCGGCGGAGACGGTGTGCAGCGGTCCGTGCCAGCCGATTTGCGCGGCGATGGATTGGGCGCGCGCGGGCACTTCCGCGGCCGGCAGCAGGTCGCTTTTGTTCAACACCAGCCAGCGCTCGCGCTTTGCCAGGCCGGGGTTGAAGGCGGCCAGTTCGGCCTCCACCTCGCGCACCGCCGCCGCCGCATCGGCGCCGTCGGCGGGCGCCATGTCCACCAGGTGCAACAGCAGCCGGGTGCGCTGCAGGTGGCGCAGAAAGCGGATGCCCAACCCGGCGCCGGCGGCGGCGCCCGCAATCAGGCCGGGAATGTCGGCTAACACAAAACCGCGCCCGGCGTCCACGCGCACCGCGCCGAGTTGCGGGTGCATGGTGGTAAACGGGTAGTCGGCGACCTTGGGCGTGGCGCGGGACAGCGCGCGCAGCAGGGTGGACTTGCCGGCGTTGGGCCGGCCCACCAGGCCGGCGTCGGCCAACAGCAGCAGTTCCAGACTTAGTTCCCGGCGGTCGCCGGCGCGGCCGGCGGTGGCGCGGCGGGGGGCGCGGTTGGTCGCCGACTTAAAATGCGCGTTGCCGCGGCCGCCGGCGCCGCCGCGCGCCACCAGCAGGCGGTGGCCGGGGTCCACCACCTCGCCAATGCGCTCGCCGCCGTCGCGGTCGCGCACCACGGTGCCGGGGGGGACTTTAATGAGAAGGCCGGCGCCGCTGCGGCCGCTGCGGTTGCGGCCGGCGCCGGGGCGGCCGCTGGCGGCCTTGAAGTTACGGGTGTGGCGGAAGTCGGCGAGGGTGCCGATGCCGGCGGCGGCGACCAGGTGCACATCGCCGCCGTCACCGCCGTCGCCGCCGTCGGGACCGCCGCGCGGGACGAATTTTTCGCGGCGGAAACTCAGGCAACCGTCGCCGCCGTCGCCGGCTTTAACGGTGATGACGGCTTCGTCGACAAACTTCATTGCCGGCGGCGGCCGGCGCCGCTTAGTCGGCTTCGGCGGCGAGCACGTCCACGAACTTGCGTCCGCGCGGGCCGCGGGTCTGGAACTGCACGGTGCCGGCGGCGGTGGCGAACAGGGTGTGGTCGCGGCCGATGCCGACATTGCGGCCGGGGTGAAACCTGGTGCCGCGCTGGCGCACTAAGATGTTGCCGGCGAGCACGCTCTGGCCGGCATGGCGCTTGATGCCCAAGCGTTTGGATTCGGAATCGCGGCCGTTTCTGGAACTGCCGCCGGCTTTTTTGTGTGCCATGGTGCGCCTCGTTTTATTTTTCGGCGCCGGCCTCGGCCTCGGCCTCGGCTGGGGCCGGCATGGGTGAGGGTTTTGCGTCATCGCGGTGGATGGCGGTGACGCGCAATTCGGTGTAGGCCTGGCGGTGGCCCTGGGAGCGGCGGTAGTTTTTGCGGCGGCGCATTTTGAACACATGAATCTTGTCGCCGCGGCCGTGGCCGACCACGGTGGCGGTGACCGACCCGCCGGGCAGGTGCGGCGTGCCGACCAGAACCTCACCCTCACCGCCGCCACCGCCGGCGCCGCCGACCAGCAGCAGCACTTTATCCAACTTGACGCTGTCGCCCTGGGCGGCGGGCAGCGATTCCACGCGCAGGCGGTCGCCCACCGCAACGCGGTACTGCTTGCCGCCGGTTTCGATTACCGCATACATGGTGAAAATGTGGGAAACTCCGGTTTGGGAAGCGCCGATTGTAGGCGCGCCATCGGCCGCCGTCAACTCCCCGGCGCAAAAAAACCGCGCCATTTTCACCCCCGCCAGCACCGCC
>RKSH01000041.1 GCA_007570945.1 Gammaproteobacteria bacterium
TTTGTGGAACAGCGAGCGTTGCAGCGCGTTGACTGAGCGCGACATTGACGCGTGGATAGCCGGTCGCCGCGAACGGCGGGCGATGATTGCGCAAATCCGTCGACTGCAGAGCGAAGCCCGGCCGCCTTCCGCCGCCGCGCAAGTTAAAGTCCTGCGCAAGTTCGTCAAGGGCTGGATTGACATCGGCGTGGATGAGAAAACCACCGGCGCCGGGGTCACCGGCAAGATGTGGCGCGGCTGGTATATCATTCCCGACCAGGGTTACATCGACGATGCGTTGATGAATCGACTGCACCGGATTTGCCGAATCATGCGGCGCGCCGGCGGGGCCATCGACATCAGCGCGCCGGTCAAACCGCCGTTTGACGAAATTCTCAAAATCACCGAAGAGAAACTGCTGCGCGCCAATCGCAAGATGCCGCTGCGCGCGCTGTTTGTGCGCCAAGAAAAAAACTACTTGACGCATTTTGATTTCGCGCATCACCCGGCCAAAGCCGACGGCAAGGTCGACAAAAAGATTCTCGCGCTCACCGAATACGGCGCGCAGTTCTCGCGCGCCGCAAACGCGCCGGCGCAGAAGCGAATCTACACCGCGTCCATGCAGCAATACGCCTACAACGGTCTTCACTTGTTGGAATTCACGCGCCTACTGTTGGCCGAAGTGGGCGCGGTTGACTTGACCGAATTCAGTTTGTTCGCCAATCATGCTTACGCCATCGGCGAGGTGAACAACATCGCCGCGTTGATAACGATGTATCGCGGCTTGGCCGTCGATAAACGCGATTCTTTCCGGCGCGAGATGGATGCATACTTCCATGCGCAACTTGAACACACGGCGCGCAATGTGCGCGGCAACTACGACAAAAGCGCCAAGCACACCATGTCCGCGCTCGGCTGGTGCGATGGGTTGTCTTTCAACCTTGCAAATTGCGAGTTGTCCCCGCAGGGCGAGTCGTGAGGTGAAGTTTCCGTGCTGAAAGCGGAGAAAAATCAATCCGCGCCACCGCTCCGCATCTCCCGCCCCAGCTCATCCAGCACCCCATTGACAAACTGAAACCCCTTGTCCTCCCCGAATAATTTGCTCAACTCCACCGCCTCGTTAATCACCGTCGCCATCGGCACCTCCGGGCGCGCGCTTAGTTCATATGCGGCGAGGCGGAGGATGGCGCGGGTGGTGGGGTCGATGAGTTTGGCGTCGCGTTGCAGGTGGGGGGCGAGTTGGGCGTCCAACTTTTCGCATTGGGCGGTGACGCCGGCAACCAGCGCGCGAAAATAATCACGGTCGGCGCGGTTGAAAGAATCGTCCTTGGGCAGCGATGCCTCAATGTCGGGCGCGGCCTGGCCGGTTAACTCCCATTGGTAAAGCGCCTGCACCGCGTTGCGGCGGGCCAGGCGGCGGCTGCCGGCCATCACTCAGGGCGGCCCAGGCGGCGGTGAGGGTGCGCCTGCTTCAATTTATGCATGTCCATGGCCGCCTGCGCCGCGTCGGCGCCTTTGTTGTTGCCGCGAGCGGAGCGCGCCTCGGCCTGCGCGCGGTTGTCCACCGTCAGCACGCCGAAACCGATGGGAACATGCGTGCGCAGCGAAACGCGCAGGACGCCGTCGGCGCACACCCGGCACACATAATCATAATGCGAAGTCTCGCCGCGAATGACACAGCCGAGCGCAATCAGCGTGTCGTAGATTCGGTTGTCCAACGAGTCGTATTCCCTGGCCAGAAAATCCGCGGCCAGGGGAATCTCCATTGCGCCCGGCACCCACACCACGTTGATGGCGCTCTCGCCCACGCCGTTGCGCCCCAGGCAGTGCAGCGCGCCGCCGAGCAGGCGGTCGGTGATGTCCTCGTTGAACCGGCTTGCAATGATGCCGACTTTCACTTCTCACCCCCGGCCGTCAGCGCCGCCCTGTACCGCTTAATCGCCTCCGCAAACCCCAGCCGCAGCGCATCCGCCGTCAACGCCTGGCCGATGGAGACCTCGGCGAGCCCCGGCACCGCTTGCGCCAGGCGCGGCAAATTGTCCAGGTTCAGGTCGTGGCCGGCGTTCACGCCGAGGCCGTGGCCGGCGGCGCATTGCGCGGTTTGCCTGATTAATTCAAGCGCGGCGTCCACGCCCTCGCCCTTGGCGCAGGCGGCGGCGTAGGGGCCGGTGTAGATTTCGATTCGCTCGGCGCCGGCGTCAAAGGCGCGCCCGGCGGCGGCGGGGTCGGCGTCCACAAACAAACTCACCCGCGCCCCGGCCGCGCGCAATTGTGCAATCAGCGGCCGCAACTTGGCGCCGTCGCGCGCCAGGTCCCAGCCGTGGTCGGAGGTCGCCTGGCCGTCATCGTCCGGCACCAGCGTGCATTGCGCCGGCCGCACGGCTTCCGCCAACCGCAGAAACCCCGGCCACCCGGCGCGCGGCGGCGACAGCGGATTGCCCTCCATGTTGAACTCGCGCCCGCCGCCGTGGCCCGCAACCACGGCACTGAGCGGCGCCACGTCGGCGGCGCGGATGTGGCGCTGGTCGGGGCGCGGGTGCACGGTGATGCCGGCGGCGCCGGCCTCAAGGCACAGCCGGCCGAGGCTCGCCAGGTCGGGAATGTTGCCGGGGCGCGCGTTGCGCAGCAGCGCGGCTTTGTTCAGGTTGACGCTGAGCGCGGTCATGGCCACCGGCGGCGGCGTTCAGTCCGGCGCCGGAATGAATTCCACGATTTCCAGGTCAAACCCGGACAGCGCCGGCGTCCGCTTGGGCGCGCCGAGCACGCGCAGTTTGCGCACGCCGAGGTCGGCCAATATCTGGCAGCCAATGCCCAACATGCGGACATCGTAGGCGCGCTGCTCGCCGTCCTCAAAGCCGTGGTCGTGGAGTTGCGAGCGGCCGATGTGGCGCAGCAGCTCGCCGCTGTCCTCGGCGCGGCGCAGGACAATCACCACGCCGCGGCCCTCGGCGGCGATTTTTTCCATGCTCTTCGCCAACGGCCAGGCGCGCTCGCCGCGCAGGTCGGCCAGCACATCATACAAACCGGTGGACACATGCACCCGCACCAGCACCGGCGCGCCGCCGGCCACCTCGCCCAGCACCAGCGCCATGTGGGTTTCACCGTCGTCGTCGGCGCCGTCGTGGTAGCCCAGCACGCGGAAGTCGCCGTGGCGGGTGCGCAAACTGCCCTGGGCGCCGCGCTGCACGGTGGGCTCGCGGCGCAGACGGTGGCGGATGAGGTCGGCGATGGAGCCGACCTTGATTTTGTGCTTGCGGCCGAACTTCAGCAGGTCGGGCAGCCGCGCCATGGTGCCGTCGCCGTTCAGCACCTCGCAAATCACGCTGGCCGGCGTCATGCCGGCGAGGCGCGCCAGGTCCACGCCGGCTTCGGTGTGGCCGGCGCGGGTCAGGACGCCGCCGGGCTGCGCCACCAGCGGGAAGATGTGGCCGGGCATGGTGATGTCGTCGGGGCCGGCGTCCCTGCCCACCGCGGCGCGGATGGTGGCGGCGCGGTCGGCGGCGGAGATGCCGGTGGTGACGCCGCGCGCCGCCTCAATGCTGACGGTGAAGTTGGTGCCGCCGCCGCGGCTGCCGGCCACCATGGGCGGCAGGTTAAGGCGGCGGCAACGCGCCGCGCTGAGCGTCAGGCAAATCAGCCCGCGCCCGTGGCAGGCCATGAAGTTCACCGCCTCGGCGCTCACCGCATCGGCGGCCAGCACCAGGTCGCCCTCGTTTTCGCGGTCCTCGTCGTCCACCATGATGACCATGCGGCCGGCTTTGTAGTCGGCGATGATGTCTTCAATGTCGGCGAGGCCGGCGCGCCCGGCGGCATCCGGCACCAGGCGCAACGCTTCGCTTTTGCGGCGACTCATGGGGCGCACTCTACCAGCCGCGCAAGGTGGCGCGCAATCATATCCACTTCCACATTGGCGCGCGCGCCCGGCGTGTATTCCACCGCCGCGGCCTCCATGGTGTGCGGGATTAGGTTAACCGTAAACTCGCAGCCGCCGCCCTCGGCGATGTCGCGCACGCTGTTGACGGTGAGCGAAACGCCGTCCACGCACACCGCGCCCTTGGCGGCGATGAAGCGGGCGATGGTTTGGGGGGCGGCCAAGGTGACGCACATGCCGCGGCCGGCCGGGGCGACTTCGGTGACGGTGGCGACGCCGTCCACATGGCCGCTGACCAGGTGGCCGCCGATGGAATCGCCGGCGCGCATGGCGCTTTCAAGGTTCACCTTGGCGCCCGCGGTCCACCAGGCGATGACGGTGCGGGCGGCGGTCTCGGTGGACACGTCAAAAGTGACGGCGCCGGGGTCCACAACGGCCGCGCTTAGGCAGACGCCGTGCACCGAGACGCTGTCGCCGACCTTGACGGTGGAGGTGAAGCCGGCGGAGGCGGTGATGCGCAGGCGGAAATCGCCGTCGGTTTTTTCCAGGCGGTGGACGGTGCCGGTGCTTTGGACGATGCCGGTGAACATGCTCAGCCCGCCGGGCGCAGCGTGAGTTGCAAATCCTCACCCACCCGCCGCGCGCCGTGGAAAGTGAAGTTGAAAGCGGCGGCCAGGTTCGGCAAGCGCACACCGGCCAAACCGGCGCCGCCGCCGCCCAAAATTTTCGGCGCCACATACAGCGCCCACTCATCCACCAGCCCGGCGGCGAAAAATGCGCCGGCCAAGGTCGCGCCGCACTCCAAATGCGCCTCGTTGCACTCCTCCTCGCACAAAACCGCCATCAGCGCCCCCAGGTCAACGCGCCCGGCGGCCTCGGCCTTCACCGCCCTCACCCTCACCCCGCGTTTTTGGAATGGCGCAAATAATTTTTCATCAGTGCAGGCCGTCACCACCATCGCCGGCCCCGGCGGCGCAAAAACCTCCGCATCCGGCGGCGCGCGCAACCCGCTGTCCACCACCACCCGCAGCGGCTGGCGTTTTTGGTTCGGCGCGCGCAGCGCCGGGTTGTCGGCCAGCACGGTGCCGCTGCCGGTCACAACAGTGGAGGCGCGGGCGCGCAGTTTGCGCCCGGCGGCGCGCGCCGCAGCGCCGGTAATCCACTTGCTCTCGCCGCCGGCCATGGCGGTGACGCCGTCCACGCTGGCCGCCGACTTTAGGCGGACAAACGGCCGTTTCTTTTCGAAACGCATGAAAAACCCGGCGTTTAACTCGCGCGCCTCGGCGGCCAGCAAGCCGCACTCAACGCGCACCCCGGCGGCGCGCAATTCCGCAAGCCCGCCGCCGGCGGCCGGGTTGGGGTCGTCGCATGCCGCCACCACCCGCGCAACGCCGGCCGCCGCCAACTGCGCGGTGCAGGGCGGCGTCCGCCCATGGTGGCGGCACGGCGCCAACGTGACAAAAACATCGGCGCCCTCGGCGGCGCGCCCGGCCTGGGTGAGGGCGGCGGCCTCGGCATGCGCTTCGCCGGCTTTTTTGTGAAAGGCCTCGGCGACAATTTCCCCGCCGCGCGCCACCACGCAGCCCACGCGCGGGTTGGGGTCGGCGGTGCGAAGACCGCGCCGCGCAAGTTGCAGCGCGCGCTGCATGTGCGCGCGGTCCCGCCCGCTCCATTGCGTCATTGGTTTTTCCCCTCCGGCAGCGGCAACGGGTCGTCGCCGGGGGACAGCGGGTCGCCGCGCAGGCGCTCCACCTCCTCGCTGAACTCGCCGGGGTCCTGAAAATTTTTATACACCGAGGCAAAGCGCACATATGCCACATGGTCCAGCGCGCGCAATTCATGCATCACCGCCTCGCCGATGGCGCGCGAGGAAATTTCGCTGCGGCCGCAGGCGGCCAGGCGGTGCAGAATGTTGTTCACCGCGCGCTCCACGGCGGCGGTGTCCACCGGGCGTTTTTCCAGCGCGCGCTTCATGCCGCCGCGCAATTTTTCCTCGTCAAAGTTTTCGCGGCGGTCGTCGTTTTTGCGCACCGCCGGCGGCTTCAACTCGGCGCGCTCAATGGTGCTGAAACGCTCGCCGCAGGATTCGCACTGGCGGCGGCGGCGGACATTGCCGCCGTCCTCGGCCGGGCGCGAATCAATCACCCGGCTGTCATCAAACGCGCAAAACGGGCAGCGCATTGCGGCGGCGGCTCAGGGCAGCGGCGCCTGCTCCTCGCCTTCCTTTTTGACCGGCATTAAATCGCCGCGCGAGATGCCGAGCGCCAGCACGATCGGGCTTGCGACAAAGATGGACGAGTAGGTGCCCACCAGCACGCCCACCAGCAGCGCCAGGGCGAAACCGCGAATCACCTCGCCGCCGAGAATGAGCAGCGCCAGCACCACTAACAACGTGGTGACCGAGGTCAGCAGGGTGCGGCGCAGGGTTTGGTTGATGGAAACGTTGATGACCTGCACGCCGGGGCTTTTGCGCATGCGGCGGAAGTTTTCGCGGATGCGGTCAAACACCACGATGGTGTCGTTCAGCGAGTAGCCGATCACCGCCAGCACCGCGGCCAGCACCGGCAGGGAGAACTCAACCTGAAACACCGAGAAAAACCCGACCACAATCAAAACGTCATGCACCAGCGCCGCCACCGAGCCCAGCGCGAAGCGCCACTGGAAGCGCCACGCGACGTAAACCAAAATGCCGATAAGCGCGTACAGCATGGCCAGGGAGCCGAGTTCGGTGAGTTCGTCGCCGAACTGGGGGCCCACAAACTCCACCCGCCGCATCTGCACCCGGCAGTCGGCGGTTTCGCCATTGGCGTCCAGGCACTGCTGGCGGATGCCGGAACTGTCCGGCGACAGCGACTCGGCAAACGGCATGCGCAACGCCCGCATCAGCGCGCCGCTCTGCACCGCGGCGCCGGCGTCACCGTCCTCGGCCAGCGGCAGCCGCACCAAAATGTCGCGCGCCGCGCCGAAACGCTGGACAATGGCGCGGTCATAGCCGGCCGCATCCAGCACCGTCCGCACCTGCGCCAGGTCCACCGGCTCATCGTACGAAACCTCCACCAACGTGCCGCCGGTGAAGTCAATGCCGAAATTCAGCCGCTGCTGCACCAGCGCGGCCACCGAAACCAGCAGCAGCGCCGCCGAGGCCAGCGCGGCCCAGCGGCGCGCGGCGAGGAAGTTGAAATTGGTGTCTTTTTTCAGCAGTTCCATGGTCAAATCGCCAGCCGCCGCACCCGCCGGCCGCCGTAAACCAAATTAACCACGCCGCGGGTGCCGACGATGGCGGTGAACATGGAGGTGAGGATTCCGATGCTGAGGGTGATGGCGAAGCCTTTGATGGGGCCGGTGCCGAAGTTGAACAGCACGATGGCGGCGATGAGGGTGGTGAGGTTGGCGTCCACGATGGTGGAGAAAGCCTTGTCGTAGCCGAGGTGGATGCTGGCCTGCGGCGAGTTGCCGTTGCGGAGCTCCTCGCGGATGCGCTCAAAGATGAGCACATTGGCGTCCACCGCCATGCCCACGGTCAGCACGATGCCGGCCACCCCGGGCAGGGTGAGGGTGGCCTGCAGCAGCGACAGCACGGCGACAATCAGTACCAGGTTCACGAACAGCGCGGTGTTGGCCACCATGCCGAACAGGCGGTAATAGAGCACCATGAAAATCAGCACCAGTACAAAACCCAGCACCACCGAGCGCACGCCCTGGGTGATGTTCTGGCGCCCCATGCTGGGCCCCACGGTGCGCTCCTCAATGATATGCACCGGCGCCGCCAATGCGCCGGCGCGCAACAGCAGCGCCAGGTCGCGCGCCTCGGCGACGCTGTCCAGGCCCTCAATCTGAAAACGTTTGCCCAGTTGGTCGCGGATGACCGGCGCGGTGATTACCTCCTCGTCGCGAATGGTCTCGCGCAGCGGGCGGCCGGCTGCATCGGTTTTAATCGTGCCGTCGGCGTCGCGCTGCACCTCGGAGCGGGTTTCAATGTAGACCACCGCCATGCGGCGGCCGATGTTGTCGCCGGTCACCTGCTGGTTCTTGCGCGCGCCGGCGGCGTCCAGGGTGATGCTGACGATGGGGCCGCCGCTCAGCGAGTCCAGACTGGCCGCCGCGTCCACCATGTTGCGGCCGGAATAAATCACGTTGTCTTTCAGAAGTATGGGCCCGCCGTTGCGCAGCGAGTACAATTTGGATTCCGCCGGCACCGCGCCGCTTTCGGCGGCCCGCGCCGGGTCGTGGTCTTCGTCCACCAGCCGCATCTCCAGGGTGGCGGTGCGGCCGATGACCTCCTTGGCGCGGTTGGGATCCTGCAAGCCGGGCAGTTGCAGCACGATGCGGCGCTCGCCCTGGCGCTGGACGATGGGCTCGGCCACGCCCAACTCGTCGATGCGGTTGCGCAGCGCCGCCATGTTCTGCTCCAGATACTGGCCGCCGAGCTCATCCCGCCGGCTGTCGGTGAGGGTTAAATTCAAACGGTGGTCGCCGTCGCCGCCGTCGCTCTCGCTCACCGCCAGGTCGGGAAAATTTTCCCGCAGCACCTCGCGCGCCGCCTCGCGCCGCTGTTCATCGTCAAAGCGCAGGCGCAAATTCAATTCCTGCCCGTGGCGAATTCCCTTGTGGCGCACCCGCGCGCGCCGCAGCTCGGTGCGCAGGTCGGCGGCGGTGTTGCGCATGTGGTCGGCCAGCGCCGCATCCAAATCCATCTCCATCAGAAAATGCACGCCGCCGCGCAGGTCGAGCCCCAAATACATGGGCCGCGCATACAACGTGCCGAGCCATTGCGGCGCCGCCGGCAGCAGGGTGAGGGCGATGCTGAACCGCCG
>RKSH01000208.1 GCA_007570945.1 Gammaproteobacteria bacterium
TGCCGCCGTTCACTTCGGTGATTTCGCCGAGCAGGGTGTTGTTCTCGCCGATGAACCGGGCGACAAAAGCATTGTCCGGTTTTTCATAGAGGTCCTCCGGCGTCGCCAGTTGCTGAATCACGCCGTCGTCAAACACCGCGATGCGGTTGGACATGGTCAGCGCCTCGGACTGGTCGTGGGTGACATACACCACCGTCACGCCCAGCGTTTCGTGGATGTGCTTAATCTCGTACTGCATCTGCTCGCGCAGTTGCTTGTCCAGCGCGCCCAGCGGCTCGTCCATCAGCACCAGTTTGGGCTCAAACACCAGCGCCCGCGCCACCGCCACGCGCTGCTGCTGGCCGCCGGACAACTGCCCCGGGCGGCGGCCGCCGAAATCGTCCAGTTGCACCATGTCCAGCGCGCGCTTGACGCGCTGCTCAATGTCGCCGCGCGCGACGCCGCGCACCTCCAGGGGAAAGGCGAGGTTTTCGTTCACCGTCATGTGCGGGAACAGCGCGTAGTTCTGAAACACCATGCCGATGTCGCGTTTGTGCGGCGGCACGTTGTTGATGGACATGCCGTCCAGAATGATGTCGCCGTGGGTGGCGGTTTCAAAACCGGCCAACATCATCAAACACGTGGTTTTCCCGGAGCCGGAGGGGCCGAGCATGGTGACAAACTCGCCGCGCTCAATGTCCAGGTTCAGTTGCTTGACCACCAGGGTCTCGCCGTCATAACTTTTCTGCACATCGGCAAAGCGCACGTAGGCATCGGTGTGGGTCATGGTATTCTCCGGCAATTGGCGGCAGTGCGGTATATTCGCAAAAGCCCATGGAAAAGTCCACCCTGCTGATTAAACCCGACCCGGAATGCGAGTCGCGATGGCTGGCGGCCATGGCGCCGTACGCCGACACCGTCGCGGTGCGCCTGTGGCCCGAGGTGGGCGCGCCGGCCGAGGTGGACTTTGCGCTGCTGTGGGCGCCGCCGCCGGGGTTGCTGGCCTCGCTGGCGAACCTGCAGGCGGTTTTTTCCATAGGCGCCGGCGTGGACAACATCCTGCGCGTCCCCGACCTGCCGCGCGACGTGCCGCTGGTGCGCATGGTGGACAAATCCCTGACCGAGGGCATGGGCGAGTTTGTGGTTTACCAGTGCCTGCGCTTTCACCGTGGCTTTCACCAATACGAGGCGCAGCAGATTGCGCGCCAGTGGAAAGCGTGGCCGCAAACGCCGGCGGCGCAACGGCGCATCGGCATCATGGGACTGGGTGAACTCGGCGGTTATGCGGCGCGCCAACTGTGCGCCCTGGGTTTCACGCTGCGCGGCTGGAGCCGCCGGCCGCGCGCGGTGGGCGGCGTGGAGACTTTTGCCGGATCCGGCGGGTTGGAAAAATTTCTGCGCGGCTGCGACATCGTGGTCTGCCTGCTGCCGCTGTCGCCGCAAACCGAAAAAATTCTGAACGCAAAAACCCTGGCCATGCTGCCGCCCGGCGCCTGCGTGATTAACGCCGCGCGCGGCGCCCATGTGGACGATGCCGCGCTGCTGGAAGCGCTCGACCGCGGCCATCTCAAAGCCGCGGCGCTGGATGTGTTCAACGAGGAGCCGCTGCCCAAAGGGCACCCCTACTGGCGCCACCCCAAAGTGACCATCACCCCCCACGCCGCCGCTTTCACCCTCCCCGAATCCGCCGCCGCGCAAGTGGTGGAAAACATCCGCCGCCACCGGCGCGGCGAGGCGCTATCGAATTTGGTGGACCGTGAGGCGGGTTACTGAGGCGCCCCCGCCTCATGACCGGCGCGATGCGGCAAAGGCAAATACGCCGCCGGCCAGCGGCTGTTCTTTCAGTTGCGCCGCGCTGATTCCATTGCGCGCCGAAGAGACGAACACGGTGTTCAAACCCTCACCGCCCAGCGCCGGACAGGTGGGACGCGCCACTGGCAACCGCACCACGCGCTCAACGTCGCCACCGGGGTCATAGCGCACCACCCGCCACCCATCCCATTCCGCGCACCACAAAAATCCCTCCGCATCCACCACCGCGCCATCCGGCACCTGCGGCTTGCCGGCCAGGGAAACAAACACCTCGCGCGCGCCAACCTCGCCGGCGGGTGACAATTCACAGCGCCAGATGATGCGCCTCGGTGAATCCGTCCAGTACAGCAAACCGCCGTCCGGGGAAAAGGCGATGGCGTTGGGAATGGAGACGCCGGTGATGGCTTTTTTTAACTGATAATCCGGCGATAAGCGGTAAATGTTCCCGGCTGCGCTGTCGGCGCCGTCAAGGCGCATGGTGCCGAACCAGAAAGCGCCATGCGGGTCGGCGCGGCCGTCGTTGGTGCGGTGCGCCGGCGGCTCGCCGTCAATCGGGCGCCAGTCGTAAAAACGATTCTGTTCCGGGTTGTAACGGCCCCAACCGTTGTCCGCGGCAACAACAAAATCGCCGCCGCCGCCCACCGCCGCCGCACTCCCCCGGCGCGTCAGCGCAGCCTCGGCAAAACCGCCGCCGTCGGCGTCACATGACAACAGCCGCCGCCGCAAAATATCAAACCAAAACAACCGCCCCCGCCGCCGGTCCCAAAAAATCCCCTCGCCCAACTCACAGGCGCAATCACATATGCACTGCACTTCGCTCATCTGCGCCCGGGCTAAAACGCCAGCGCTCCACCGTCCGCCGGGTACACCGCGCCGGTGGTGAAGCCCGCCTCTTCCGACAACAGAAACCGCACCAGCGCGGCGACCTCCCCCGCGCTGCCAAGCCGTTCCAGCAGCGCGCGCCGTTCAAACTTTCGCCGCGCCATGCGCGCATCTTCCGCGCCCTCAATCAGCCGGTTTATCCACGGACTGTCAATGGCGCCCGGCGCAACGGCGTTGACGCGGATGCCGCGCGGCCCGAGTTCCGCCGCCAGCGCCCGGGTCAGCCCGACCACCGCCGCTTTGGACGCGCAATACGCGGCGCGCCCGGCAAAGCCGCGGAACGCCGCCACCGAGGCAAAATTAACCACCGCGCCGCCCGCTTGCATCAAAGGCGCGGCAAAGCGGGTCATCAGCATTGCGCTTGAAACATTGGCGCGCAGCACACCGTCCCAGAAGGCGATGTCCATGTCCCGCAGCGCGCGCTCGCCCGGTTTGCCGGCAATGTTCACCAGCCCGTGCAACTGTTCCCCAGCCGACAACAATCCGGAATAAAAATCACGCACCGCATCTTCATCGCCGCAATCCAGTGCGACGATGCCGCCCACGGCTTTAATGTCGGTGGCAACCACTTTGCCCGGCAGTGCGGCGGCCACCGCGCCGCCCAGCGCGCCGGCGGCGCCGGTGACCACCGTTATCCGCGCCGCAGGCATGATTCAGTAAGCCGGCTTGACCGGAAACCAGTCGGCGCGGGCCGGGTCGAGGTAGGCGCCGGTAATCTCATCCACCGCATACTTGTCAATCGCGCCGCGGTCCGCGGTGACGCCGAGGCCGGGGCCGTCCGGCACCGGCAGACGGCCCTCGCGCACCGCAAAAGGCCGGGTGATGACATCGCCGCACAAGTATGAATGCTCGGTATCGATGGACAACGTCATGTTCGGGCACGCCGCCGCAAGATGAAGATAGGCGGCCTGGCTGAATCCCAACTCGCCGCCGCTGTGCAAGCTCACCGGAATATTGAAGGCCTCGCACAACGCCGCCGCCTTGAGGCACGTTTTCAATCCGCCCTGTTCGTGCGGGTCGAGAAGCACGACATCGGCGGCGGCGCTGCGGATGATGTTGGCGACGTCGGACAATGTGTAGGCGCTTTCGTCAAGCGCCACCGGAGTCGCGCAACAACGCCTCAGTTCGGCGCTGCCCGCAAGGTCGTCCATTTCCAGCGGCTGCTCAATGAACGCGAGGTCGTAGCGCGCCAACCGCGCCAATTGCCGTTTCGCCGTGCCGATGGTCCAGGCGCCGTTGACATCGGCGCGCAAATGAACGCCCGCGCCGAGGCATTCGCGCAACGTTGCGACCACCGCGATGTCCTGCTCGCAATTGCCGCCGATTTTCGCCTTGAAAGAACGGTATTTTTGCGCCTGAAAGTCGCGCGCGCGGCGCGCCAACTCCCGCGGCTCGTCCATGAACAAATACGCCGTCATTTCAATTTCGCGCCGGTATGCGCCGCCCCATAACTGATGCAAGGGCAATCCGGCGATTTTTCCGGCGGCATCCCACATCGCCATGTCAACCGCCGCGAGCGCCATGACTGCGGCGCGTTTGTGGTGATAGTAACCGGCGCCGAGCACTTGCCGGTGCAGGATTTCAGTTTGGAACACCGACTTCCCTTCGGCCAGCGGCAGGACGCATTTTTCCAGCACCGGGCGGATGAAATCCAAGAAGCAGATGGTCTCCCCGTAGCCGCGCACGCCGCCGGCGGTGGTGAGTTCCACAATCAACCGCGTGGCGCCGTCGCGCATGCCTGAGCCCCAGCGAATCGGGTCGGTGAACGGCATTTTCACCAGCCAGTGGCGGGCCGATGTGATGATGGACTTTTCGCCCGGCATGCTTCCCTCAATCCAGATACAAGCCGCCGTTGACATCGGTGATTTCACCGGTGATGGCGGCGGCGCGGGCGGAAGCGAGAAACACCACCGCGGCGGCGACATCCTGCGGCGACGGCAGCACGCCGAGCGGAATCATCGCCGCCAACCGCTCCCGTTTCTCCGCCGGCAACGCCTGCAGCATCGGCGTTTCCACCGGCCCCGGCGCGACCGCGTTGACGCGCACGCGGTCCTGCGCGCACTCCAGCGCGAGCGCATGGGTCAGCCCGATGACCCCGGCCTTGGAGGCGGTATACGCGGCGTTGTCGCCGAACAGGGTTCCGCGTTTGCCCGCAAATGAGGCGATGTTGACGATGTTGCCGCGCGTTTTTTTCAGTTCGGGCAAAGCCGCGCGGCACATGCGCCATGACGCGGACAAGTTGATATTGAGCGCCCGCTGCCAGGATGCTTCGGTGGTTTCTTCCAGGCGCGCCGGCTCGCTGATGCCGGCGCAGTTGACCACCACATGGAGGCCGCCAAATTGCGCCACCGCCTGCGCCACCGCCGCCTCGGCGCCGTCCAGAGTACAAAGGTCCGCGGCGAAGTGAACGATGCCTGGGTCGCTTGCGGCGGCCTCAACCGCCGAATCAAGATCGGTCGCCAGTACGCGGGCGCCTTCATCGGCGAAAGCGCGCGCGATGACCCTGCCGATGCCGCCGCCGGCGCCGGTTACGACCACCGATTTTTTTTCCAGACCGAGTTGCATGCCGCTCAACGCGCAAAGGACCTCACCCACTGCGGCAGCGCCATGGACAGTTCGTCGAAGAAAGTAAGGACAAACAGCATCGCCAGGAGCGCCGGGTAAAACGGCAGCATGGCGCGCGCCAACCGCCACAAACCCACTTTGGCGATGTCCATCATAATGAAAAGGATGACGCCGAAAGGCGGCGTGACGGTGCCGATGAGAAGATTGAATATTAAAATGATGCCGAAGTGCACCGGGCTTAGGCCCAACTCCACCACCAGCGGCAAAAGCGTCGGCACCGCGACCAGCAGAATGGCGGTGGTCTCGAGAAAACAGCCGATAACAAGCAGCCCGGCATTCAGCATCAGCAGGATAGCCCACGGATTCTCGCTGAGCGCCAGCATTCCCTGCGCCAGTTTGGCCGGAATTTGCTCGAACGCGATGATGCTGGTGAACGGCACCGCCGCGGCGACGATGAACATCAGCACGCCGCAAACCAGAACGGTTTCCCTTGCGGCATCGAGCAGATGGCGCAATTTCAGCTCGCGCTGGACGGCCCCCAGAGCCAGGCCATAGACCACAATCAACGCCCCCAGTTCGGTCGGTGTGGCGACGCCGCCGAGCAGCCCGGCGACCAGAAAGCCCGGCGCCAGCAAACCGGGCAGGGCGCGCCGCAACGAGCGCATCAATTTGCGCGCCGGCGGCGCCGGCAACACAACCATCGTGTATTTGCCCGACAGCCGGTACACGGTCGCCATCAGCGCAAGCGCCAGCAATACACCGGGCACAATGCCGGCGAGAAAAAGGTCGGCCACCGACACGCCCGCCAGCACCGCGTAAATGACCATAATCACGCTGGGCGGAATAATCGGCCCGATGATTGCCGATGATGCGGTGACGGCGGCGCTCAGCGCCGAGTTGTAGCCGGCCTTTTGCATCGCGCGAATCTCAATGGTGCCGAGGCCGGCGGCGTCGGCCTGCGCAACGCCGGACATGCCGGAAAAAATGACGCTGGCGACGATATTGACGTGCGCCAGGCCGCCGCGCACATGGCCAACCAGGTCGTTGGCAAATTCAAAAATGCGGGCGGTGATGCCGGCGCGGTTGAACAAATTGCCGGCGAACACAAACAACGGCACGGCGAGAAACGGAAAACTTTCCAGTTGCTGCGGCATGCGCTGCGCAACAATTCCGACCGGCAAATCGCTGAACACCAGAACATAGGCCAGCGCGCTGAAGCACATCGCCGCCGCCACCGGCACCTGCAGTGCGCCAAGCAGCAGGAACAGCCCGAATAACAGCAGGATGGTCAATAATCTTCCCCGCCCGCCGGCGGCGAGAACGGTGGCGGCAGTTGCGCGCCGGCGAGAATGTGCGCAAGGTCCCGCCCCAGCACATACAGCGCGGAAAGCGATATGGACACGCAGGCCCAAATCAGCGGCACCGAAAAGAAAAACGCGCGCGGTATGTTGAGCGGCAGGGCGATGCTGGTGGAGCGCATCTCGACCGCGATGAATTTGCGGGCGTAAAACGCGACCACGGCGAGGGCGGTGACAGTAACCGAGAAACTCAGCAACCGCAGAAAGAGCTTGAACCCGGCGCCGGCGCTGTCCTCAAATGAAGAGACGCGAATGTGCCGGTCTAATTTCATTGCGGCGCCGGCGCCGAGGAACACGGTCCAGATGAACAGGTAGGTGCACAGTTCTTCAACCCACGCCTGCGGCCGGTCAAACAGGTAGCGCGCCACCACCTGGGAAAACACCAGCACAATAACCGCGGCGAGCAGGAAGATGCCCGCGCCCACTTCCAGCAGGCCAAGACGGCGGATTAATGCATGGTAAATCAGAAGCGCTTTCATTGTGCAGCGCGCTTTCGCCGCGTTATTGCACCGCCGCCGGGGTTACATGTCCTGAATGGACTGCCACAGCCCCTTGGACCACAGCCCCTCGCTTTCCAGCCGTTGCACCGCATTAATCGCCTTGCGCTGAAACGGCGCGACGTCAATGTCATACACGGTGGCGCCTTCGGCAGCCATTTGCCTGAGCAAATCCGAGACTTCGTTTTCCGACTCCCGGCGTATCCACAGCACGGCGGCGCGCGCCGACTCGTTCAGCCATTTTTGATGCCGGGCCGGCAACGAGCGGTAACGCTGCTCGTTGATGGTGAAACAGACGGTTGAAATCAAATGGCGGGTGAGCGAGATATGCGGCGCCGCCTCGTGAAACTTTTTCGTGATGGCGCCGCCCGGCGGGGCCTCCGCCGCCTCCACCACTCCGGTGCTCAGCGCAAGGTACACCTCAGCCCACGGAACCTGGGTCGGCCTGGCGCCAAGTTCCTCCCACAGTTCCAAATACGCGCGGATTTGCGGCACCCGCATTTTCAGCCCGTTGACGTCGCTGATTGAACGCACCGGATGCTTGGAATATAAAATGCGCGCGTCGGTCGGCGCAGCGGCGAGAATGCGCAAATTATGATTCTTGCGCACCCGCTCGGACATTTCGGCGAAGCGCGGACTGTCAAAAAACGCCTGCATGTGCTCATTGTCACGGAACGTGAAACCCCAGGTGAGGATTTCAAAATCCTTGTCGTACGGGGTGAACCACGCCAGGACGTTGCCGAAAGATTCAATGGAGCCGGAAATCATCTGGTCCATCACCTGCTTGGCGGAGCCGAACGATTCCCCGGGGATGTAGTTGACCGTGAATTCACCGTCTGACCGTTGTTCCAGGTCCCGCTTGAAGTATTGGTTCATGCGGTCGGTGATTGAGCCGATGGCGTCCGAATTGACCAAAGTAACGGTCTCCTTGGCCGCCGCCACGCCCCATCCGCTGAGTGCAACCGCCGATGCGATTGCAAGCACAAAAAAGGGGCGCAAAACCGCGTACTGAATGGGCATTTTCGATTCCTCCGGTCGTTTTTAATGGCGGATAAAAAATGCGGCCGCGGGCAGCCGCGCGGGATTTCATCTTGGCGCACTGTATCCGCGCCTGTCAACCTTGTCCGCTTGCGCCGCGCCGCGTTATAATCCCGCCCTCACCGCCGCCGCGCCATGAATTCCGCCCTTTCCGTCCGTTCCATCAGCAAGTCTTTCGGCGGGTTGCGGGCGGTTCGGGAGTGTTCGCTGGAGATTGCCGAGGGCGCGGTCACCGGTTTAATCGGGCCCAACGGCGCCGGCAAAACCACCCTGTTTAACATCATCTGCGGCCTGTTCCGGCCCGACTCGGGCAATGTGCACCTGCGCGGGCGCGATGTCACCGGGCAGCCGGCGCACCGTTTGTTTCACCGCGGCGTGGTGCGCACGTTTCAGATTCCGCATGAGTTTGCCGGCATGACGGTGCTGGAGAATTTAATGCTGGTGCCGGCCGGGCAAAGCGGCGAGAATGTTTTTCGCGCGTGGTTTCAGCGGCCGCGGGTGCGGCGCGAGGAGCATGCCATCGTTAAGCGCGCGCACGAGGTGCTGGATGTTTTGCAACTGGGCAGACTTTCCGGGGAACTGGCCGGCAATCTTTCCGGCGGGCAGAAAAAACTTCTGGAACTGGGCCGCGCCATGATGTCCGAGGCGCGGGTGGTGCTGCTGGACGAGCCGGCCGCCGGGGTGAACCGCACGTTGATGAAAACCTTAAACGCCGCCATCCGCCGCCTCAACCGCGAGTGCAACTACACTTTCTGCATCGTGGAGCACGACATGAATTTCGTCCGCCGCATGTGCAACCCGGTGGTGGTGATGGCCGAGGGCGCGACGCTGGTGCAGGGCACCATGGACGAAATCATGGCCGACCAGCGCGTGCTCGATGCCTACCTTGGAGGCCGCCGCGATTAGCGCCGGGCTTTCATGGCCGCCAGCGTTCTCGACATCACCGACTTGCACGGCGGCTACAGCAGCGGCGCCGACATTTTGCGCGGCGTGTCGCTGAGCGTCGGCGCCGGCGAGATCGTGGTGATTATCGGCCCCAACGGCGCCGGCAAGTCCACCGTCATGCGCGCCGTATTCGGCCTGGCGCGGGTGCGCAGCGGCCGCATTCGGTTGCGCGGCGAGGACATCACCGGCCTGCCGGCCGACCAGGTGGTGCGGCGCGGCGTCTGTTATGTGCCGCAGGTCGCCAACATTTTTGCAAGTTTAACCGTGGACGAAAATCTGGACATGGGCGCTTTCATTCGCAGGCGCGGCGTCGCCGAGGCCAAGGAAAAAATCTACCGCCGCTTTCCGCCGCTGGACAAACTGCGCCAGGCGCCGGCCGGCCAACTGTCCGGCGGCCAGCGGCAGATGGTGGCCATGGGCCGCGCGCTGATGCTGGAGCCGGAACTGCTGCTGCTGGACGAGCCCACCGCCGGCCTGAGTCCCAAATACATGGATGAAATCTTTAACATCGTGGATGAAATCGGCGCCGCCGGTTTAAGCGTCCTCATGGTGGAGCAGAACGCGCGCCAGGCGCTGGCCATGGCCGACCGCGGTTACATTCTGGCCACCGGCAAAAACCGCCTGAGCGACAGCGGCCGCAATCTTCTCGCAAATCCCGAAGTGGGCCGCATGTTTCTCGGCGGCGAGGGCGAGGGTGACGGTCACGACATGCAAAACGGCGGCGGCGGGGTTAAAAGTGACGGCGGCGACTCCGAAAGTGACGGTCGCGACATGCAAAACCGTGACTCCCATGGTTGAACTGGCGCAACTGTTAATCTACGGCGTGGTGCTCGGCTCCATCATCGCGCTGGGCGCCATCGGCGTGTCCCTCACTTTCGGCGTCCTGCGCTTCGCCAACTTCGCCCACGGCGACTACATGACGGTCGGCGCCTACCTGGTGCTGCCGTTTTACGCCGGGCTGCAACTGCCCGTGGCCGCCGCCGTCACCCTCGCCATCGCCGGCACCGCACTGATGGCGGTGCTCATCGACCGCCTGCTGTTTGAGCGCATGCGCAACGCCGGGCCGCTGGTGCTGCTGGTTTCCTCGTTCGGCGTCGGCCTGATGCTGCGCAGCGCGGTGCAGATGGCATGGGGGCCCAGGACGCTGGTGTATGAAAGCGGCATTCAGCTGCCGCTGCTGTTCGGCCCGCTGCGCATCAAGCCCGACCACATCACCATCATCATCGGCGCCGTGCTGCTGGTGCTGGCGGTGCACCTGCTGCTCACCCGCACCCGCATGGGCAAGGCCATGCGCGCCATGTCCGACAGCCCGGAACTGGCGCGGGTCAGCGGCATCAACACCGCCCAGGTCATTCTGTTCACCTGGGTCGCCGGCGCCGCCCTCGCCGCCACCGCCGGTTTCTTCCTTGCCCTGGACACCAATTTGCGCGCCGACCTGGGCTGGCATTTTCTGCTGCCGGTGTTCGCCGCCGCCATCCTCGGCGGCATCGGCCGCCCCTACGGCGCCATCGCCGGCGGCTACGTCATTGGCATCGCACAGGAGTTTTCCACGCTGGTCATCAGCGCGACCTACAAGCCGGCGGTGGCTTTCGCCATCATGGTCGCCATCCTCATCCTGCGCCCCACCGGCATCCTGCGGGGCAACTGAATGGAACTCCTCGGCATCGCCAACTACCTGGTCCTGTTCCTGACCATCGCCGGCGTCTACGCGCTCCTGACCCTCGGCCTCAATGTGCAGTGGGGCTACACCGGCATTCTCAACATCGGCGTCGCCGCTTTCTTCGCCGTGGGCGCCTACACCAGCGCGCTGCTCACCGCCCCGGCCACCGCCCAGCCGCCGGGCCCCGGCCTGCCGGTGGCGGTGGGCATGTTGGCCGCCATGCCGGTGGCCGGCATCCTCGCCCTCGGCATCGGCCTCATCACGTTAAACCTGCGCTCCGACTACCTGGCCATCGCCAGCATCGGCATCGCCGAAATCGTGCGGCTGTTTTTGAAGAACGAGGAATGGCTCACCAACGGCGTGCGCGGCATGGCCGGCATCCCGCGCCCTTTCGCCGGCGTGGACATCGCCGGCTGGAGCGCCGGCGGCGCGCTGTATCTCGCCCTCACCATTGCCGTGATTGGCGTGGTTTTCGCCGCGCTGCAGATTCTGTACCGCGCGCCGTGGGGCCGCGCCCTGCGCGCCATCCGCGACCGTGAAGTGGCCGCCGAGGCCATGGGCAAAAACGTGCTGTGGTTTCGCCTGCAGTCTTTCGTCCTCGGCTCGGCCGTCATGGGGCTGGCCGGCGCGGTGCATGTGCACTACGCCGGCTTCATCGGGCCCGAGGCCATCGACCCGCTGTTCGCCACTTTCATCGTCTGGGTCATGCTCATCGCCGGCGGCAGCGGCAGCAACCTTGGCGCCATCGTCGGCGCGCTGGCCATCTGGGCGGTGTGGTCGGTCACCGAACTGCTGGGCCAGATTCCCGAGGAGCCCATCACCGGCTTCGGCGCGCTGCGGGTGTTTTTAATCGGCCTCCTGCTGCAGGTGATTCTGCTGTTGCGGCCGCAGGGCATCGTGCCCGAGCCGCGCGAGTAAACCGCCGTCCCCTCCATGGAAAAAATTTCCATCCGCGGCGCGCGCACCCACAATCTTAAAAACCTGAATGTGGACCTGCCGCGCGGCCGGCTGATTGTGCTCACCGGCCTGTCCGGCTCCGGCAAGTCGTCGCTGGCCTTTGACACCATCTACGCCGAGGGCCAGCGGCGCTATGTGGAGTCTCTGTCGGCCTACGCGCGGCAGTTTTTATCGCTCATGGAAAAACCGGATGTGGACACCATTGAAGGCCTGTCGCCGGCCATCAGCATCGAGCAGAAATCGGCATCGCACAACCCGCGCTCCACGGTGGGCACGGTCACCGAAATCTACGACTACCTGCGCCTGCTGTACGCGCGCGTCGGCCGGCCGCGCTGCCCCGAGCACGGCGTTTCGCTGCAGGCGCAAAGCGTCAGCCAAATGGTGGACCAGGTGCTGGCGCTGCCGGCCGGGACGCGGCTCATGGTGCTCGCGCCGCTGGTGGCCGGGCGCAAGGGCGAGTACCGCGACCTGCTGGAGTCGCTGCGCCGCCAGGGCTTTATCCGCGCGCGCATTGACGGCCGAGTTTACGAAATTGCCGATGCGCCGCCGCTGAAGAAAAACATCAAGCACACCATTGAGGTGATTGTGGACCGCCTCGGCAACCACCCCGACCGCAAACAGCGCCTCGCCGAGTCCATGGAAACCGCGCTGCGCTTGTCCGACGGCCTGGCCAAAGTGGCCCGGCTGGCCGCCGGCGGCGAGGCTGAAAGTGACGGCGCCGAGGGCGACGGCGAGACTTTATTCTCCGCGCTTTTTTCCTGCCCGCACTGCGGCTACAACCTGCGCGAACTGGAGCCGCGCCTGTTTTCGTTCAACAACCCGGCCGGCGCCTGCCCGGCCTGCGACGGGCTCGGCGTGCGGCGGTTTTTTGACCCGCGGCGGGTGGTCAGCGAGCCCGGCCTCAGCCTCGCCGCCGGCGCAATCCCCGGCTGGGACCGCCGCAACGCGTGGTATTTCAGCGCCATTCAATCGCTGGCGCGGCACTACGGCTTTGACGTGGAGCAGCCGTTCAAATCACTGCCGAAAAAAGTCCGCCACGCCATCCTCCACGGCAGCGGCGGCGCGCCGGTGACCTTCACCTACCCCGGCTTCCGCGGCCGCCGCACCCGCCGCAAGCACGCCTGGGAGGGCGTCATCCCCAACCGCGAGCGCCGCTACCACGAAACCGAGTCGGTGACGGTGCGCGAGTATCTGGAACGGTTCATGAGCACCAAACCATGCGACGACTGCGGCGGCAGCCGGCTGCGGCTGGAGGCGCGCAATGTGCTGGTGGGCGGTTTGCCGGTGCATGAGGTGACGGCGATGCCGGTGGAGCAATGCCTGCAATTTTTCCGCCGGTTAAAACTGGACGGCCAGGACGCGCGCATTGCCGAAAAAATCGCCGCCGAAATTAACCAACGCCTGCAGTTCCTGGCCAACGTGGGCCTGGAATACCTGGCCTTGTCGCGCACCGCCGAAACCTTGTCCGGCGGCGAGGCGCAGCGCATCCGCCTGGCCTCGCAAATCGGCTCCGGGCTGGTGGGCGTGATGTATGTGCTGGATGAGCCGTCCATCGGCCTGCACCAGCGCGACAACGCGCGCCTGCTGGACACGCTGTTTCGCCTGCGCGACCTCGGCAACACCATCATCGTGGTGGAGCACGACGAGGAAACCATCCGCAGCGCCGACCATGTGCTTGACCTCGGCCCCGGCGCCGGCCGCCATGGCGGCGCGGTGGTGGCGCAGGGCGCGCCGCGCGCCATTGAAGCCAACCCGGCCTCCGTCACCGGCCAGTACCTGAGCGGCAAGCGCCGCATCCGCGCCCCGGCCTCCCGGCGCAAGGCCGACCCCAAACGCACGCTCACGTTGCGCGGCGCGCGCGGCAACAACCTTAAAAACCTCACCGTCAACTTTCCCCTCGGCCTGTTCACCTGCGTCACCGGCGTCTCCGGCTCCGGCAAGTCCACGCTGGTGAACGACACCCTGTTCCCGGTGGCGGCGCGCGAGTTGTACGGCGGCAAAGTTTTGCCGGCGGAGCACGACTCGGTGGACGGCCTCCGGCATCTGGACAAAATCATTGACATCAACCAAAGCCCCATCGGCCGCACGCCGCGCTCCAACCCGGCCACCTACACCGGCCTGTTCACCCCGGTGCGCGAGTTGTTCACCCAGACCCCGGAAGCGCGCGCGCGCGGCTACAGGCCCGGGCGTTTTTCGTTCAATGTCAAGGGCGGCCGTTGTGAGGCGTGCAGCGGCGACGGTTTAATCAAGGTGGAAATGCACTTCCTGCCCGACATTTACGTTTCCTGCGACAGTTGCAAAGGCGCCCGCTACAACCGCGAAACCCTGGAAGTGTGCTACAAGGGAAAGAACATCAGCCAGGCGCTGGACATGACGGTGGAGCAGGCCGCCGAATTCTTCTCCGCGCTGCCGGTAATCAAAAGAAAACTGGACACCCTGCTCGCCGTCGGCCTCGGCTACATCCACCTTGGCCAAAGCGCCACCACGTTGTCCGGCGGCGAGGCGCAGCGCATCAAACTGGCGCGCGAATTGTCCAAGCGCGACACCGGCCGCACGTTGTATGTTTTGGATGAACCCACCACCGGCCTGCACTTCCACGACATCCAGCAACTGCTCAACGTGCTGCACCAGTTGCGCGACGACGGCAACACCGTGGTGGTCATTGAGCACAACCTTGAGGTAATCAAAACTGCCGACTGGATTATTGACCTCGGCCCCGAGGGCGGCCACCGCGGCGGCCAAATCATCACCGCCGGCCCGCCGGAGGAAGTCTGCCGCACCCCCGCCTCCCACACCGGCCGCCACCTCGCCGCCCATCTGCAACGCGAGCGCCCCGCCGCTTGACCCTGTGTAACTCCATCCCCGGCCTATGCTATCCTGCCCGCACCATTCACCCAACAAGAGCCGCCGCCCCATGCAACCCACGCCCGCGGGCTTCACTGCCAAGCCCAATACCCGCAAGCATTTTTCCCATCGCAACAAAACCATTGTTTTGTCTGCGGAAGAAAAAGGGGAATTCCGCCGCCAACTTCTCTTTCTAAACTCCCCGCAATCGCTTGAGGCGGTATCGGGAAGTATTATCAATCAGGAATTAGAGGAAGCCGCGCCTTTCCTTCCGAGCGGGTGCGTTAATTTGCTGATTATGGACCCTCCTTACAACTTAAATAAGACTTACAACAAATCTTCTTTCAGAAGAATGTCGCTGCACGACTACGAAATGACTTTGGAGAAGTGGCTTACTTCCCTCATTCATACTCTTGCCCCCGATGCCACGGTCTATATTTGCGGCGATTGGCAGTCTTCCCCGGCCGTGTATAACGTCGCTTCCCGCCATCTGAAAATCCGCAATCGAATCACTTGGGAGCGCGAAAAAGGCCGCGGGGCAAAAAACAATTGGAAAAATTGTTCAGAGGACATCTGGTTTTGCACATTATCCGGCAACCATACTTTCCACGCCGACCGCGTCAAGTTGACCCGGAAAGTTATTGCGCCGTATCGAGACACCAGCGGCTTTCCTCGTGATTGGGTTGAAAGTGGCGCGGGAAAAATCCGCCTCACTTATCCATCCAATTTGTGGTCGGATATTTCAATTCCTTTCTGGTCCATGGCGGAGAACACCGAACATCCGACACAAAAACCGGAGAAGCTGATTGCCAAACTGATTCTGGCCAGCTCCAACGAAAACGACGTTGTTTTCGACCCTTTTCTCGGCAGCGGCACCACCGCCGTTGTTTCAGCGAAATTACAACGCCGGTTCTTCGGCATCGAAAAAGAACGGGATTACTGCTGCGTCGCATTAAAACGCCTGGAATTGGCGAAAAAAAACCCGACCATTCAAGGGTATGGAAAGGGCGTTTTTTGGGAGCGCAACACATTGCCGCCGTCTGGAAACAACGCCTCAACCTTTTCAACCTTGCCTTTGGTGGCGGAAAAAAAATGAATTATTCATTGTTCACAGGCGCCATGCGCATGGCGGTCCAACAGGGCATAAAAGACGCCCTGAATAAGCACTGCGAGTTTTTAACCGCCGCGACGGCATCAAGCACGCGCGCGGCGGGTGATGGCATCGAGCACATCATCTCAAAACACTTTCAAACCATTCTCGGAGATTGGTGTGTGGATTATTCCCATTCTTTCGCCCGCCGCGCCATGGCCGATTTGGCTTTTCGGACCAAAGACGGAAATTACTGCTTGGTGGACGTAAAGACACACAGAACAAGCGCCAGTTTCAGTATGCCGCAATTAACATCTGTGGAACGGTTAACCCGCCTGTACGAGGGCGACGAGAACATTTTCTGCCTGATCATGGTAAAGTATGAGGTGTGTGATTTGCGCGTCACAGTCAGTGATGTGTTGTTTGTTCCCATAGAATTTCTGGACTGGCGTTGCCTGACCATCGGAGCTTTGGGCTGGGGGCAAATTCAGATTTCCAATTCCAACAACATCTTCCTTGCCAAAAGTCCGTCCAGAAAAGAATGGATGGTGCGCCTATGCGACCAAGTGCTGGCGTTTTATCCAAAGGAAATTGGAAAAATTCAGGGCCGTATAGCCCGTTTTGAGGAAATACGAAGATACTGGCTGGCAAAGCCCGGCTAATCTTTCACCACGGCTTGCGCTAACTCAAAACCTCCAGCGCATCCCCCACCCGCCCCACGGCGACCACCGCCAGGCCGCGCAGCGATTTTTTCGGCGCGTTGGCTTTGGGCACCACGGCGCGGGTGAAGCCGAGGTTTTGCGCTTCTTTCAGGCGCTCCTGGCCGCCCTGCACCGGGCGGATTTCGCCGGCCAGGCCCAACTCGCCGAACACCACCGTGCCGTCGGCCAGCGGGCGGCCGTAGAAACTGGAGTAAATCGCCAGCGCCAGCGCCAGGTCCGCGCCGGTCTCGCCCACCCGGATGCCGCCGACGATGTTGGTGAACACATCGCGGTCATACAGCGGGCAGCCGGCCATGCGCTGCAGCACGGCGAGGACCATGGCCAGGCGGTTGGACTCCAGGCCCACCGCCAGCCGCCTAGGGTTCACTTGCGCGCTTTTGTCCACCAGCGCCTGCACCTCGGCCAGCAACGGGCGGGTGCCCTCGCGGGTGGCGAAAATCACGCTGCCGGGCAGCGCCTCGGGATGGCGCTGGATGAACATGGCCGAGGGGTTGCCCACTTCTTTCAGGCCGCGGTCGGTCATGGCGAAAACGCCGATTTCGTTGAGCGCGCCGTAACGGTTTTTGATGCCGCGGATGAGGCGGAAACTGGTGCTGCGGTCGCCCTCAAAATACAGCACCGCGTCCACCACGTGCTCCAGCAGGCGCGGCCCGGCGAGCTGGCCGTCCTTGGTCACATGGCCCACCAACACCACCACGCAACCGGTCTGCTTGGCGTAGCGCACCAGCGCCGCCGCCGACTCGCGCACCTGCGCCACGCTGCCCGGCGCCGACTGCAGCGCCTCGGTCATCATCGCCTGTATGGAATCCACCACCAACACCGCCGGCCGCTCGGCCTCCGCCAGCGCCAACACCCGCTCCACCCGGTTCTCGCACAGCAGGCGCAGGCCGCCGCCCAGTTCCAGCCGTCTTGCGCGCAGCGCGATTTGCTCCGCCGACTCCTCGCCGCTTAGATACAGCGCCTTGCCGCCGGCCGCGGCGATGCCGCCCAGCGCCTGCAGCAAAATGGTGGACTTGCCAATGCCGGGGTCGCCGCCGAGCAGCACCACCGAGCCGGCCACCAGCCCGCCGCCCAGCACCCGGTCCAGTTCGGCCATGCCGCTGGCGATGCGCTGCATGGCCGGCGCGGCCACCCGGCCGATGTCCTGAACCGCCGGGTCGCCGGCGTAGTTGACCAGACGCAGCCCGCCGCCGGAATCGCGCACGCGCACTTCCTCCAGCGTGTTCCAGGCCAGGCACTCCGGGCACTGGCCGCTCCACTTGGGCGCCGCACCGCCGCACTCGCGGCACTGGAAAGCGGTCTTTTCCCGCTTCGCTTTGGGGCGGGCGTTCATTGCACTGTGGAAATGACGCTGCGCTGGACGCGGGCGCCGAGCGCGGACAGCAGGTGATGGGGAATGGTGCCGGCGGCGGCGGCCACGCTGTTCACACTGACGGCGCCGCCCCACAACTCCACCTCGTCGCCCACCCGAACGGTGGACGCCAGCGGCCGCATGTCGATGCTGAGGCTGTCCATGGAGACCGCGCCGACGGTGGTGGTGGTGGCGCCATTGATGGCAACCCCGGCGCCGCCGGCGAGTCGCGGGTAGCCGTCGGCGTAGCCGCAGGCGACCACGCCCACCGGCATGTTTTCCGGGCAGCGGTAGAGCGGGCCGTAGCCGACGCCGTCACCCTTGCGCAACTTGCGCACCGCGACCAACCGCGCGCAGAAGCGCATGGCCGGGGCGAGGCCGAAGTCGGCGGCGGCGCGGTGTGCAAAGGGCGATGCGCCGTACAGCATCACGCCGGGGCGCACCCAGTCGGCGTGGCTGGCCGGCCAGGCCAGCAACGCGGCGGAGTTGGCCAGCGAGTGCTCCGCCGGCAAGCCGCGCAACGGGCGGTAGGCGCGCAGTTGGGATTCGGTGAGGGCGCGGGCGGCGGCATCGTCACCGTCGGCGGCGGCGAAGTGGGTCATGAGGCGCACCTCGCCGACGCCGGCGGTCGCGCGCAGGCGGTGAAGCTCACCCTCAACCTCCGCCGGCGCAAAACCCAGCCGGCCCATGCCGCTGTCCACCTTGAGCCAGACATTGATGCGCGCGGCATTGCGGCCGGCGGCGGCGTGGAGGATTTCCCGCTGGCGGCGGCTGTGCACCACCGCGTCAATGCGCCCCTCGCGCATGGCCGCCACCTGTTGCGGCGCAAAAAAAACGGACAACACCACCACCGGCGCGGCGACCCCGGCGGCGCGCAGGGCCAGCGCCTCTTCCAGCGAGGCAACGCCGAAAGCGTCGGCCCCGGCCAGGGCGGTGGCAGCGACGGCGGCGCCGTGGCCGTAAGCGTCGGCCTTGACCACGCACATCACCCGCGCCCCCGGCGCCAGCGCGCGCGCGCGGGCCAGGTTGCGGCTGAGCGCGGCGGGGTTAATCTCGGCCCAGGCCCGGCGCGGCACCGTCGGCGCCACCGTCAGTGCATATCCGCGACATCCATCGGCGTGTGGTTTTCAAAGCGCACGATGTCCCCGCGAAAGGTGAGGTTCAGCACGCCGACCGGGCCGTTGCGGTGCTTGGCGATGAGCAGGTCCATTTTTCCGTCCTCGGGAATTTCGTCCTCGCGGTGGAGGAAAAGAATCAGGTCGGCGTCTTGTTCAATGGCGCCGGACTCGCGCAGGTCCGACATGATGGGCTTCTTGTCGGCGCGCTCGCGCGCGGCGCGGTTCAACTGCGACAGCACCACCACCGGCACGTCCATCTCTTTGGCCAAAATTTTCAGCGAGCGCGTCATGCGCGCGATTTCGGTGGCGCGGTTTTCGCCGCGCACCATCTCGCTGCTGGACATCAGTTGCAGGTAGTCCACCACCACCAGGCCCAATTCGGTTTTGTTGTCGCGCATCAGCCGCCGCAGCCGCGCGCGCACTTCAAGGGGACTCAGTTGGCCGGTGTCGTCAATGAATATCTGCCCGCGGCTGTTCAGCAGCTTGGTCGCCGGGCCGATGGATTTGGCATAGTCGTCGTCGTTCAGGGTGCGGGCGTTGCGCAGTTTCTGCATGCTTAGGCTGCTGACCGAGGATAGCAGGCGCATGGTCAACTGCATCACCGGCATCTCCATGCTGAACACCGCCACCGGCTTGCGCTCCTTAAGCGCCACATGGGTGGCGATGTTCATGGCCAGCGAGGTTTTGCCCATGGACGGGCGCCCGGCGATGATAATCAGGTCGCCTTTTTGCAGGCCCGAAGTCATCGCATCCAGGTCCACAAAACCGGTGGCCACGCCGGTCAGGTGGCTGTCGCTGCCGGCCACCTCCTCAATGCGGGTGAGGGTCCTGCCCAGGGCCTCCTGCAGTGGCACGAAGCCGGTTTCATGTTTGCGGTGTTCCTCGGAAATGGCGAACACGCCCTGCTCGGCCTCATCCAGAACCTCGCCGGCGCTTTTGCCGCCGGGCTGGTAGGCGCGCATGGCGATGTTGGTGGAGGCCTCGATCAGGCGGCGCAAAATGGCGCGCTCGCGGACAATCCTCGCGTAATCCTTGATGTGCGCGATGCTCGGCGTGTTGTCCACCATGGTGCGCAGGTAGCCTAGGCCGCCGACGCTCTCCAACTCGCCGTTGCTACTCAGATGATCGGACACCGTCACCGCATCCGCCGAGCCGCTGTCCTCGGCGATGGCGCTGATGGCGCGGAAAATGGAGCGGTGGGTGTGAATGTGAAAATCCTCCGCTGACAAAATGTCGATGACATCGTCCAGATGGCGCGACTCGAGCATCAGCCCGCCCAGCACCGCCTGCTCGGCCTCCTCAGACTGCGGCGGGCGCTTGAGGTCTTCGCTTGCGTCGGCCATGTCGCGCGCTCAGCCTTCCTCGGCGGCCACCGTCAGCGGAATGTTGACAATCACGTCGGGGTGCAGAATCACGTCCACCTTGTATTCGCCGGTTTCCTTGACCGTGCCCTGGGCGATGTTGACCTCCTGTTTGTGCACCTCATGGCCCAACTCGGCGAGGGCGGTGATGACATCGGCGTTGCTCACCGAGCCGAACAGTCTGCCCTCCTCGGCGGCGCGGCTGCGGATGGTGATGCGCACGTCGCGCAAAGCCTCGGCGCGCTTCTGCGCCTCGGCAATGCGCTGGTCCTCGGCCGCGGCCAACTCGCGCCGCCGCGCCTCCACTTCGGCGCGCGCTTCGGGGGTGGCGCGCACCGCATGGCCCTGGGGAATTAAATAATTGCGCGCGTAGCCCGGCTTGACCCGCACCTCGTCGCCCACATGGCCGAGGTTGTGCACGCTGTCCAGAAGAATGACCTGCATGACTTCAGCCGGCGTGGTTGTCGCTGTACGGCAACAGCGCCAGGTAGCGGGCGCGCTTGACCGCGGTGGCCAGTTGCCGCTGGTAGCGGGCGCGGGTGCCGGTGCTACGGCTGGGCAGAATCTTGCCGGCCTCGCTCAGGTTGGCGCTGAGCGCGGCGAGGTCTTTGTAGTCCACCTCTTTGACGCCGGCGGCGGTGAAGCGGCAGTAGCGGCGGCGGCGGGGGAAACGGTTCATGCGGATTCTCCGGTGTCGGTTTTGGTGGTTGCAGGGCCGGGAGCGGCGGTTTCGGTGCCGGAAATGACGGCGCCGGCCTCGGCGGCGGCGGTTTCACCGTCGGCGCTACCGCCCTCGGCGCCGGAATCCTCAGACGCATGGTCGTCGGCGGCGGAGTCCACTTCGGCGGCGGCCGCTTCAGCCTCAACGGCGGCGGCCTCGGCCGCGGCGGCGGCGCGCTGTTCACGCTCGCGGCGCGCCGCCTCGCGCTCCTCCTCGCGGCGGGTTTCGGCGGCAATCCATGACTCCTCGGTGACCGCGGCGGTGCGGCGGATAATCAGCGAACGCAGGATGGCATCGCTGAATTTGAACGTGTTTTCAATTTTGCGCCGGGTTTCCTGGTCGCACTCCACATTGAGCAGCACGTAGTGCGCCTTGCGCATATCGGCGATGGGGTAGGCCAGCGCGCGGCGCCCCCAGTCCTCGTGACGGTGGATGCTGCCGCCGGCGTCGGTGACCATGGCGCTGTAACGCTCGGTCATGGCCGGCACCTGGGGGCTCTGGTCAGGGTGGACCAGAAACACGATTTCATAATGTCGCATGGTTGCTCCTTTAGGCTGTCAAGCCTCCCGCGCGGCGGTGAGGCAAGGAGTGGAATCGGCGGCGGAGTATAACACCCTCACCGCCGGTGTAAAAACTGGCGCGCCCGGAGAGATTCGAACTCCCGACCTCCTGGTTCGTAGCCAGGCACTCTATCCAACTGAGCTACGGGCGCGCTGGGAAGTTGATGCGCCAAGGCCGCACCGGCATGGCCCGCGGCGGTGGCGGAGAGGGAGGGATTCGAACCCTCGATGAGGTTACTAGCCCCATACTCCCTTAGCAGGGGAGCGCCTTCAGCCACTCGGCCACCTCTCCGGACATTGCGGACATCGCGGACCTTGCGCAGAAACGGCGGCGGACGGTTTTATTCCGTGTTGGCCTGCTCCTCCTGCTTGATGCGCTCGTAAATTTCCTCACGATGCACCGGAACGTCCTTGGGCGCATTGATGCCAATGCGCACCTGGTGGCCTTTGATGCCCAGCACCGTCACCTGCACGTTGTCGCCGATGTTCAGTGTCTCGCCGATACGCCGGGTTAAAATCAACATAACTGCTCTCCTTGGGTTGTGGTTGTAGTGGTTGGTTGGTGGTTGTGGGCGCGACTATACACCCTCCCGGCGGCGGCGGCAAGGGGGGCCGGCGGCCTGTTTTACCGCCCGGCGGGGAACAGCCGGCCGAGTTCGGCGGCCGGGTCGGCGACGCGCATCAGGGCCTCACCGACCAAAAAGGCGTGCACGCCAAGGCCGCGCAGGCGGCGCACCTGGGCCGGTTCGTGGATGCCGCTTTCGGTCACCACCATGCGGCCGGCGGGGATGCGGGGGAGCAAGTCCATGGTGGCTTTAATGTCGGTGCGGAAAGTGCGCAGGTCGCGGTTGTTGATGCCGAGCAGCGCATCGGCGAGGGGCAGCGCGCGCTCCAACTCGGCGCGGTTGTGCACCTCCACCAGCACGTCCATGCCCCACTCGCGCGCGCATTGGTACAGCGCGGCCAGGCCGCCCCCGCCCTGGTCCGGCAGCGCCGCCGCTATCAGCAAAACACAGTCGGCGCCCAGGGCGCGGGACTCGGCAACTTGCGCGCGGTCAATGATGAAGTCCTTGCGCAGCACCGGCAGTCCGCAGGCGGCGCGCGCCTGCTGCAGGTGGCGGCCGCTGCCGTGGAAAAACTTTTCATCGGTCAGCACCGACAAGCACGCCGCGCCGCCGGCCTGGTAAGCGGCGGCGATTTGCGCCGGGTCAAAATCCCCGCGCAAAACGCCGGCGCTGGGCGAGGCCTTTTTAATCTCGGCAATCACCGCCGCCCGTCCGCCGTCCACACGCTCACCGATGCGCCGGGCAAAGCCGCGCACCGATGG
>RKSH01000128.1 GCA_007570945.1 Gammaproteobacteria bacterium
GGATGGGCGCGCCGCCGGTGACCGGCGCGCCGCAATTGCCGAAAAAATTGCACAGCACGAAAACGCGCTTGCCGAGATTCGTGAGTCGCAGGCGAAACTCCATGCCGAATCGCTGAGCGCGTCGCAGTGGCGGGCGGAAATGGATGCCTTGCGCGCCGAGGCGGCGGCGCAAGCGGCGGAGGCGCGGCGGGAAACGGAGACCCTGGCGGCGGCGGTGGAGCGGCTGTCCCTGGAAGCGCAAAGCGGGCGCGAGTTGCTACTACTGGATGAGGTGGAGCACTTGCTGCACTTTGCGGCGCGCCGGGTCGCGCTGGCCGCCGACCCGGACGCTGCGCAAGCCGCGCTGGAAATCGCCGAGGGCCGGTTGCGCGCCAGCGGCGACGCCGGCTTATACGAGGCGCGGCGGCTGGTGGCGGAGACGCTGGCGCAACTGCGCGCCGCCCGCCGCACCGATTACGCCGCGTTAGCCATTGAGCTGGGCGCGCTGGCGCCGACGGTGGACGGACTGCCGCTGAGGCATGACTTTCGCCCGCCCGCCGGGGAACCCTCCCCGCCGCCAGCGGCGGCCGGCGGGGAAAAAAGTTGGTGGTCGGCGGCGCGGTGGCGCGATGCGTGGCGGGCATTCAGCGCCGAATTTGGCGCCGACCTGAAGGATTTAATCCGCATCCGCAAACACGATTCGGCGCCGGGCGCGCTGCTGGCGCCGGAGCAGCGGTATTTTCTGGTGGAAAACATCAAACTTCTGCTGCTCGGCGCGCAACAAGCGCTGTTGCGCGAGAGGCCGCAGGTTGCGCGGCAGAATCTGGCGCGCTGTGAAGTTCTGCTGCGCGAGTATTTTTACCCGTCGGACGCCGCCGTGCAGGCCGCATTGGCGGCGGTTGCAAGAATTAACGCCGCCGCCGGCGTCGCGCCGGATTATCCGGTGCCCGATGCGGCGATTGGCGAGTTGCGCCGGCTGCGCGCTGAACGCGGCGGACAGTAGGCGCGGCGGTGAAGTTTCTGCTTTTTTTTCTGCTGGCGTTCCTGCTGGCCGCGTACGCGGCTTCGTTTCTCATCGCCGACAGCGGTTATGTGGTGCTCGCCCTTGAGTCGTGGACGGTGCAGATTCGCTTCGGCGCCTTTGTCGTGTTGGCGGCGGCGCTGTTTGTTTTTTTGTATGCGCTGTTTCGTGTGCTGGCGCACTTTCGCCGCGCGCCGCGCCGCGCCGCCGAGTGGCGTGAACGCCGCGCCCTCAGCCGCGCCCATGCCGATGTGCAGGCCGGCTACGCCGATTTAATCGGCGGCTCCTGGGCGCGGGCGGAAAAAAAATTAGCCGGTGCCGCACAGCGCAGCCCGACGCCGCTGCTGGCGCACCTGGCCGCGGCCTACGCGGCGCAACAGCAAGGCGCGTTTGAGCGGCGCGATGAATATTTCGCCCACGCGGCCAAAGCCGAACCCCGGCGGCGGGTGGCGATTCTGCTCACCCGTTTGCGCATGCAGGCACAAGCCGGGCAGTTTGCCGAGGCCGAGGAAACCCTGCGCCACCTGCGCGCCCAGGCGCCGCGCAATCCGCAGGTGCGGCGGCTGGCGGTGGAATTGGGCCGGCGCACCGGCAACTGGAAAGAGGCGCTGGAGTTGCTGCCCGGCTTGCGCGCGGCGGCAAAGCAGGACGCGGCCCTGGGCGAGGCCTGGGACGAGTGCGAACTGGAGGCGGCCGGCGCGCTGTTTGCCGAATGCCTTGATGCGCGGCGGCTGACCGCGGTGTGGGGAGGGTTGAACAACGCGCAACGGCGCAACCCGAAAATTATCGCGGCATATGCGCGGCGGTTGCTGGCTTTCACCGATGACGCCAATGCCGCGGCGCGCGCCGAGGAAATTTTGCGGCTGGCTTTGAGGCAAAAGTGGGACGCCGATTTGGTGGCGCTGTACGGAATCACACCGGCGCCGGATGCGGTGCGCCAGTACCGGACCGCCGAAACCTGGGCCAATGCGCACCCCACCGACCCGGCACTGCTGCTGGCGCTGGGGCGGCTGGCGCGGCGCAACCAACTGTGGGGCAAGGCGCGCAGTTACCTGGAACTCGCCGCCGAGGACAATGCAAACACCGAGGCGGCGCGCGAGTTGGGGGGGTTGCTGGAGGAGTTGGGCGACAAGGAGCGGGCGCTGGCGTGCTACCGGGCGGCGCTTGGGGGCGGGACGCCGGCGGCGGTGAGAGCCGGCGATTGAATTTACGTCCATGCGGCCGATGCAATTAAAAACCATTTCCATCGGCAAGCCGCAAGAATCTGTCGGTGGATTCACCGGCAAGGTGGAATCCTGCTTTTGCGGTTACCGCCGCAACCATGGCGTCCAGAATGTCATCATCCGCGACTTCATTTTGTAGCCCGGCAAAATCGCTATAATCCGCAACCCGACACCGGAAAAACCCATGCCCGCCGACCGTGATGACAGTTGTGACAACGACGGTTACCGCCCCAATGTGGCCATCGTGCTGTTGAACCGCGAGCGCAAGGTTTTGTGGGCGCGGCGCGCCGACAACGGCGGCTGGCAGTTCCCGCAAGGCGGCGTGCGCGGCGGTGAAACTTTGCGGCAGGCCGCATTGCGCGAAATGTTTGAAGAGGTGGGCCTGCGCCCGGCACAAGTGCGCCTCATAGGCCGCACCCGCGGCTGGTTGCATTACGATTTTCCCCAGGAGCGCCGGCGGGAGCAACGTTATGCCGGGGTGCGCGGCCAGAAGCAGGTGTGGTTTTTGTTTGCGCTGTTAGCCGGCGATTGCGAGGTGCGCCTGGACCGCTCGCCCGCGCCGGAGTTTGATGCGTGGCGCTGGGTGGACTATTGGCGGCCGTTGCGCGAAATTACCGCTTTCAAACGCGCCGTGTATCGGGAGGCTCTGCAGCAGTTGCACCCGATGCTGAGGGTTTGCAATGATTGAAATCATCACCGCCGACATCAC
>RKSH01000134.1 GCA_007570945.1 Gammaproteobacteria bacterium
AGCACCGCGGAGGCCGCGGAAGTTAACCGCCGCAAATGGCTCGGCGTCGAGCAAAACCCCGAGTATGTCGAGATGGCGAGAAAGCGAATCGAGACCGGCGTCGCGCAACGAAAACTCAGCCTCGGTTGAAGGTTCGAGACGGCGAGTTAATCGGGTTTGGAAACGCGCGACCGAACAGCGTCGGGTAGTTGTCCCCGCGCGCCGCTGAAAAACCGACACCGCTTCGCGCGGCATGAATTGGCGCTATGGTGAGCGCGAAGCGTGGCGATTTTTGGCTTGCGCGCCAACGGCGGTTTTGCCGGGGAATCCGAACCGCCTGATTGTCTCACATGTATTGAACCCGTACAGGAGATTGACGCGGCGCTGGCAGCCTGGTAAAAGTCGCGCCGCGACAACTGATTTATTAGCGACGGCTGTCATGTCAAACAAAAATTCCACCGTGCTGGTCACCGGCGCTGCCGGTTACATCGGCGCCCACGTCACGCTTGCGCTTTTGGACCGTGGAAGCCGTGTTGTGGCATTGGATGACCTATCCCATGGTTTTCGTGAACTTGTACCGGCCGATGCGGTTTTTATTCAGGGCAATTACGGCGATAAAGACGCGCTACGGCGGGCTTTTGCCCATGGTCCGAATGCGGTGGTTCACACTGGCGCCAGCATCAGTGTACCGGAATCCATGCATCTGCCGGCGGACTATTACTGGAACAACATGGCACGAACTCTCCCGCTACTGCACGCCTGCTTGCGTGGTGACGTGCGCAAGTTCGTTTTTTCTTCCTCCTCGGCCGTATACGGCGACCAGGGAAACCTCGCCTTGTCGGAGTCCATTTCCCCCGCGCCCGCCAGTCCATATGGCGCATCCAAAGCAATGGCGGAGCGCGTGCTACGTGACATTGACGCGGCGACGACGTTGCGCTGCGTTTCGCTGCGCTACTTTAATGTGGCCGGCGCTGACCCGGCGCAACGGGCCGGCGACTTAAAAAGCGGCGGCGGCGGATTGTTCAAGACGGTGTTGCAATGTGCGGCCGGCACACGTGATGTGGTGCATGTTTGCGGCACGGATTACCCGACCCCCGATGGCAGCGCGTTGCGCGATTACGTTCATGTTTGTGACGTTGCAGATGCGAACATAGCCGCGCTCGATTTCGATGGCGGCGCCGGGGAAGTATTTAATGTGGGTCGCGGCGCTCCCGTCAGTGTACGCGAGGTCATTGCCGCCGTGGGGCATGCCAGCGGACAAACAATCAAAACAATCGACCAACCCCGGCGCCCGGGCGATGTGCCTTGTTCTTTTGCCAGCATGACAAAAACACGCCGCGAACTCGGGTTCACACCGCGCCATACAGACTTGCAAAGCATTGCCGCTGATGCGTTGCGCTGGGAGCGTCGCTTGTCCGGCATGCAGAACAATTAAAGAAAACTCTCAGTCTCTCCATGCCCGCCCCAATCCCCGCCATCAGCGCCGTGCTTATCACCCGCGATGCGGCGCGCACCATTGAGCGGTGCCTGGCGGCGCTGGGGGATTTTGGCGAGGTGGTGGTGCTGGACACCGGGTCAACCGATGCCACGGTGGACAAGGTCGGCGCGTTTGCCAATGCGCGGCTGCATCACGCCGAGTTCCACGGCTTCGGCGCGGCGAAGAACGAGGCGGCGGCGCTGGCGCGCAACGACTGGATTTTTTCCATCGACGCCGACGAAATCATGGACGCCGAACTGGCCGCCGCGCTGGCGCGGTGGGACACCGCCGGCGATGCGCACCGTCTTGGCGTGGTCCTGCGGCGCAATTTTTTCATGGGGCGCCATGTGGCGCGCGGCGGCTGGGGCGGCGACACCATCGCGCGCCTGTTTCACCGCCGCCGCCACCGTTTCTCCGACGCAAAGGTGCACGAAAGCATCAGCCCCGCCGCGCACAGCAAGAAACAGCGCCTGCCCGGCCATCTTGACCACCACACCGCCCCCGACCCCGGCAGTTTTCTCAACAAAGTCCGCGACTACTCGGCGCTGGCCGCACCGCATGTCAAAGTGCGCCACCCGGCCGTGGTCGTGCTGCGCGCGCTGGCCGCGTTTGTCAAAAGTTACATACTGCAACTCGGCTTCCTCGCCGGCTGGCGCGGGCTGGTGATTGCCTGGTCCAACGCCAACGGCGTGTTTTACAAATACATGCGGGCGTGGGCGCTGCGCAAAAAGTGACCGCCGAGTTGCGCGTTCTGCAGGCCAGCCTGGCGCGCGGTTTTCGCGGCGGCGAGCGGCAGACGCTGCTGCTGGCCGAGGCCCTGGCCGACCTCGGCGTCGACTCAGCGTTGCTGCTGGCGCGCGGCTCCGGCATTCCGCGCCATTTGAACAAACCGCTGCGCCACACCGCCACCCGCCGCAACCTGCCCACAAACACCGTGCGCGACTGCGACCTGGTGCATGCGCAGGAGGCCAAGGCCGTCACCTGGGCATGGTGGAATTATTTGCGCACCGGCACGCCCTACGTGATTACCCGCCACCTGCCCTTCGCGCCGGGCCGCGGTTTTGTCACCCGCGCCGCTTACCAAAACGCCGCCGCCGTGGTTTGCGTCAGCCGGAGCGTGCGCGATGCGTTTGCGATGCCGCTGAATTTTTCAGTCATCCCAAACATGGTCACACCGATGACGGTTGACGCCGCCACCGTCGCCGAACTGCGTGAACAGTATCGCGGCTGCTTTGTCGCCGGCCACATCGGCGCGCTGTCCAACCACCACAAGGGCCAGGAATTTCTCATCGCCGCCGCGCGCATTTTGCGCCACTCATGCCCGCGCCTGAAATTTCTTCTCATCGGCGACGGTCCCGACGAGGCCGAGTTGCGCGGCATGGCGCGGGGATTGTCCACGGTGGAGTTCACCGGCTTTCGCGACAACATCGCCGACTACCTGGCACTGCTGGATGTGCTCGTGTTCCCCTCGCG
>RKSH01000058.1 GCA_007570945.1 Gammaproteobacteria bacterium
GCGCCTTCAGGGCGCGCACCGCCGAGTCGCGGCCGGGGCCGGGGCCCTTGATGCTGACCTCAATGCTCTGCATGCCCATTTCCATGGCGGTGCGGCCGCAGTTCTCCGCCGCCACCTGGGCCGCGAACGGGGTGCTCTTGCGCGAGCCCTTGAAGCCGGCGCCGCCGGCGGTGGCCCAGGCCAGGGCGTTGCCGTGGCGGTCGGTGATGGTGATGATGGTGTTGCTGAACGAGGCGTGCACGTGGGCGATGCCTTCGGTGACATGCCGGCGCTTGGCGCGGGCGCGGGCCTTGCGGCCGGGGGCCGGGCGCGCCTGCGGGCGGACGTTCTTGGCGGGTTTGGCCATTATTTCTTCTTGATGAGGCGGCGCGGGCCCTTGCGGGTGCGGGCGTTGGTGGAGGTGCGCTGGCCGCGCACCGGCAGGCCGCGGCGGTGGCGCAGGCCGCGGTAGACGCCCATGTCCATCAGCCGTTTGATGCTAAGCGCGACCTCGCGGCGCAAATCGCCCTCCACGCGGAAGTTGTTCAACTCGGCGCGCAACTTCTCGGCGTCGCCCTCGCTCAGGTCGCGCACCTTGGTGGTGTGCCTGACGCCGACGCTGTCGCAGATGCGCCGCGCCGAGATGCGGCCGACGCCGTAAATCGCGGTGAGCGCGATGTCAATGTGCTTGTGGTTCGGCAGGTTAATGCCGGCGATGCGGGCCACGGTTCAGGACGCTCCGGTTGCGGTGGAAAAAGGCGCTGAATAATACGCGCAAACGGCCGGCGGCGCAAGCGCCGAAATCGGCGCCGCCTGCAACTTGAAGTTGGCCCTCACCCCCGGCCTCAGCCTTGGCGCTGGCGGTGGCGGGGGTCGGTGCAAATCACCCGCACCACGCGGTTGCGGCGGATGATTTTGCAGTTGCGGCAGAGTTTTTTCACCGAGGCGCGGACTTTCATGGGTTTTCTCCGTCGGGTTTCAGGGGCGCAGGCCCAGCCCGCCGGTGAGGGTGGACTTGCGCATTAAACTTTCATACTGGCGCGACATCAGATAGGACTGGATTTGCCCCATCATGTCCATCATCACCACCACGATAATCAACAGCGAGGTGCCGCCAAAATAAAACGGCACATTCCACTTATACAGCAGAAACTCCGGAATCAGGCAGACAAAAGTCAGATACACCGCGCCCACCAGGGTGAGTTTGGACACCACGTTGTCAATATACTGCGCGGTCTGGGCGCCGGGGCGGATGCCGGGAATGAAAGCGCCGGAGCGCTTCAGGTTGTCGGCGATGTCCCTGGGATTGAACACCAGCGCGGTGTAGAAAAAACAGAAGAACACAATCATGCCGCCGTACAGCAGCACATAGCCCGGCTGCCCGGGGGCCAGCGCGGTGGCCCAGTCGCGCAACCAGCCCATGCCCTCGCCCTGCCCGAACCAGCGGCCCAGACTGGCCGGGAAGAGGATGATGCTGGAGGCGAAGATGGGCGGGATGACGCCGGCCATGTTGAGTTTCAGCGGCAGGTGGCTGGTCTGCCCGGCCAGCATGCGCCGGCCCTGCTGGCGCTTGGCGTAGTTCACGGTCAGCCGCCGCTGGCCGCGCTCGACAAAAACCACGAAGCCGGTGACCGCAATCACGCCCACAAACAGCGCCAGCACGCCGAGCGGGCTGAAGGCGCCGGTGCGCGCCAGTTCCAGGGTGCCGGCCACGGCGCCCGGCAGGCCGGCGACGATGCTGGCGAAAATCAGCAGCGAGATGCCGTTGCCGATGCCGCGCTCGGTGACCTGCTCGCCCAGCCACACTAAAAACATGGTGCCGGTGGTGAGGGCGGTGACGGCGATAATCTTGAAACCCCAGCCGGTAATCAGCACCACCGGCGCGCCGCCGGCCTGCTGGCCCTCCAGGGCGATGGCGATGCCGAAAGCCTGAAAGGCGGCCAGCACCACCGTGCCGTAACGGGTGTACTGGGTGATTTTGCGGCGGCCGGCCTCGCCCTCCTTTTTCAACTGTTCAAACTTCGGCACCACCGCGGTCAGCAACTGCATGATGATGGAGGCCGAGATGTAGGGCATCACGCCAAGGGCCAGCACCGACAGCCGGCTCAGCGCGCCGCCGGAAAACATGTTGAACACATCCACGATGGAGCCGCGGGTCTGCTCAAACAGCGCGGCCACCGCCTCCGGGTTCACCCCCGGCACCGGCACGTGCGCGCCGATGCGGAACACCACGAAAGCGCCGAGCACGAACAGGATGCGCTGCCACAACTCGGTCATCTTGCCGAGTCCGCCAAGGCCGCCGGCGCCGGGCAGGGCCATCAGTTGTCCTCCGTGGCGGTACTGGCGCCGACAACGGCGCCGCCGGCCTGTTCAATGGCGGCGCGGGCGCCCTTGCTGGCGGCGATGCCTTTGAGGGTGAGGGCGCGGCCGAGGCCGGCATCGGCGCCGCCGCCCTTGGCGATGACTTTGGCGCGCTTGGCGTTAGGGCCCAGCAGGCCGGCCTGGCGCAACACTTCCAGGTCCACCACGGCGGCGTCCAGTTTGGCCAGGTCGCGCAGGCGGATCTCGGTGACCTGGCCGCGGCGGCTGCGAAAGCCGCGCTTCGGCAGGCGCCGCTGCAGCGGCATCTGGCCGCCCTCAAAGCCCACCTTGTGGTAGCCGCCGGCGCGCGAATGCTGGCCCTTGTGGCCGCGCCCGGCGGTCTTGCCGTTGCCGGAGCCGGGGCCGCGGCCGACTCGCTTGGCGCCGCGCCGGGCGCCTTTGGCCGGTTTCAGGGTGTTCAGTTTCATGCCGGTTCCTCGCGCAACAGGTAGGCGACTTTGCGAATCATGCCGCGCACCGCCGGGGTGTCCTCCACCACCACGCTGTGGTGCATGCGGCGCAGGCCGAGGCCGCGCACACAGGCGGCGTGGCTGCGCAGGCGGCCGTGGACGCTGCGCACCAGGGTCACCCGCACTTTCCCCGGCCCGGCCATGGTCATGCGCTGGCCGCCAGGTCGGCGACCTTCTTGCCGCGCTTGGCGGCGATGTGTTCCGGCGTCGCCACCGAGGCCAGGCCCTGCATGGTGGCGCGCGCCACGTTCACCGGGTTGGTGTTGCCGATGACCTTGGCCAGGACATCGCGGATGCCGGCGACCTCAAACACCGCGCGCATGGTGCCGCCGGCGATGATGCCGGTGCCCTCCGAGGCCGGGCGCATGACCACGCGCACCGCGCCGTGGCGGCCGACCATGGGATAGAGCAAGGTGCCGCCGCGGAGGCTGACGCGCACCATGTTGCGGCGCGCGCTTTCCATGGCTTTTTGCACCGCGGCCGGCACCTCGCGCGCCTTGCCGCGGCCGATGCCGACCCGGCCGCGGCCGTCACCGACCACGCTGAGGGCGGAGAAGCCGAAGATGCGGCCGCCCTTGACCACCTTGGCCACGCGGCGCACCTGAATTAAACGCTCCTCCAGATTGGCGTCGCGCTCGCGGCTGTCGTTTCGGTCGTGGGTTGGTCTCATAATCTTCCCGCTTAGAAAGTGAGGCCGCCCTCGCGCGCGGCCTCGGCCAGGGCCTTGATGCGGCCGTGGTAACGGAAGCCGGAGCGGTCAAAGGCGACACGTTCAATGCCGGCGGCGACGGCGCGCTCGGCGATGCGTTTGCCCACCGCGCGCGCGGCGTCCAGGTTGCCGCCGTTTTTCAACTCTTTGCGCAACCCGGCCTCCACCGTGGAGGCGCTGGCCAGCACCGCGGCGCCGGGCGCGATGAGTTGGGCGTGGATGTGGCGCGGGCTGCGGAACACGCACAGGCGGTGCGCCCCGGCGGCGCTGATGCGGGCGCGGGTTTTGCGGGCGCGGCGCAGGCGCGCGGTTTTGCGGGCGCTCATTATTTTTTCTTCGCCTGTTTTCTGAGCACGCGCTCGTCGCTGTAGCGCACGCCCTTGCCTTTGTAGGGTTCCGGCGGGCGGTGGCGGCGAATCTCGGCCGCGGTCTGCCCGACTTTTTGCTTGTCGGCGCCGCGCACCACGATTTCGTTCTGCGCCGGGGTTTCAATGGTGACGCCGGCCGGCGCCTCATACACCACCGGATGCGAGAAGCCGAGGGTGAGGCTGAGCTTGCCCCCCTGCATCTGCGCGCGGTAGCCGACGCCGGTAATCATCAGCCGCCGCTCAAAACCGGCGGTCACGCCGTGCACCATGTTGTGCACCAGGGCGCGGGTGGTGCCGGCCATGGCGCGCGCCTCGGCGCTCTCGTCCAGCGCGGCGAAAGTGAGGCGGTCCTCCTCCTGCGCCACGCCCACCAGCGGGTGGGTGGCGAGGGACAGGCTGCCCTTGGGGCCCTTGGCGGTGAACTCGCCGTCGCCGATGCGCACCTCGGCGGCGGCGGGGATGGTGACCGGGTTGCTGGCGATGCGGGACATTTCGAAACCGTCACTGCACCTTGCACAGCACTTCGCCGCCGATGCCTTTGCGGCGGGCGGCGCCGCCGGTCATGATGCCGCTGGAGGTGGAGATGATGGCGGTGCCCATGCCGCCAATCACGGTGGGCAACTCGTCGCGGCCCACAAACACCCGCCGCCCCGGGCGGCTGACCCGCTGCAGCGAGTCAATGACCGGCCGCCCGTCATGGTACTTAAGTTGGATGTCCAGGGTGCGGCGCGCGCCGTCGGCGGCGACGCTGTAGTCCAGAATGTAGCCCTCGTCCCTCAGCACGCGGGCGATGGATTCTTTGAGATTTGATGCCGGCATGGCCACCCACGGCTTGCGGCGCAGCAACGCGTTGCGGATGCGGGTCAGCATGTCGGCGACGGGGTCGGTCATGGTCATGGCGCCGTCCTCACCAACTGGCCTTGACCACGCCCGGCGCCTCGCCGCACATGATGACTTCGCGCAGTTTGTTGCGCGCCAGGCCGAACTTGCGGTAGTAGCCGCGCGGCCGGCCGCTGGCATGGCAGCGGTTGCGCTGGCGCGAGCGGCTTGAGTCGCGCGGCAGTTGCTGCAGTTGCAGCATGGCGTCGCGCACGTGCTGGTCCTCGCCCCCGCCCGGTTTTTTCAACTGCAACAGCAGCGCGGCGCGCTTGGCGCGGTAGCGCGCGGCCAGGCGGCGGCGTTTTTTCTCGCGGGCGATCATGGATTTTTTTGCCACTGGCTTGCCTCGTTTGCCTTAGCTTTGCTTGCGGATGGGAAAATTAAACGCGCGCAACAGGGCGCGGGCATGGTCGTCGCCGCGCGCCGAGGTGGTGATGGTCACATCCAGGCCGCGGGTGGCGTCCACGTTGTCGTAGTCAATCTCGGGAAAGATGATTTGTTCCTGCACGCCGAAGGAATAGTTGCCGCGGCCGTCAAAGGAGCGCGCCGGCAGGCCGCGAAAATCGCGCATGCGCGGAATGGCCACGCTCACCAGCCGGTCGAGAAACTCGTACATCCGCCGGCGGCGCAGCGTCACCTTGCAGCCGATGGGCCAGCCTTCGCGGATTTTGAACGCGGCCACCGACTTGCGCGCCTTGGTCACCACCGCCTTCTGGCCGGAGATTTTGGCCAACTCGGCGGCGGCGTTGTCCAGCGCCTTCTTGTCGGCCACCGCCTCGCCAAGCCCCATGTTGAGGGTGATCTTGGTGATGCGCGGCACCGCCATGGGGTTGCTGAGGGACAGTTCCCGGCTGAGTTGGGGAACCACCACGTCGCGGTAATGTTGTTCCATTCTTGCCATGGTTTTATTTTGCCAGGTCCAGGACCTCGCCGTCGGATTTGAAGTAGCGCACCTTGCGGCCGTCCTCCAGGGTGCGGACGCCGATGCGCCCGCCGCGGCCGGTGCGCGGATTGTAGGGGCAAAGGTTGGACAGATGCACCGGCGCCTCTTTCTCGATGATGCCGCCGGTTTCGTTTTTGTTGGGGTTGGGGCGCACGTGCTTTTTCACCAGGTTGACGTTGTCCACCAGCGCGCGCTGGCCGAGCAGGCGCAGCACCTTGCCGCGCTTGCCGCGGTCGCGGCCGGCCAGCACCACCACCTCGTCGCCCACCTTGATTCTGCGCATCGCCATCGCCGCCGCCCGCGTCACAAAACTTCCGGGGCCAGCGACACGATGCGCATGAAGCGCTCGCTGCGCAGTTCCCGCGTCACCGGCCCGAAGATGCGCGTGCCCACCGGCTGCATCTGCGCGTTCAACAGCACCGCCGCGTTGCTGTCGAAACGAATCAGCGAGCCGTCCGGCCGCCGCACGCCGTGGCGGGTGCGGACAATGACGGCGTTGAACACGTCGCCTTTCTTGACCCGGCTGTTGGGAATCGCCTCCTTGATGCTGATGCGCACCACGTCGCCGATGCCGGCGTAGCGCCGCTTGGAGCCGCCCAGCACCTTGATGCACTGCACGCGCTTGGCGCCGCTGTTGTCGGCCACCGCCAGGGTGCTTTGCATTTGAATCATGGCCGCGGCTCCGCCGACGTTATTCGGCGCGGCGCAGGATTTTCACCAGGCGCCAGTTTTTGGTTTTGGACAGCGGCCGGCACTCGCGCACCAGCACGCTGTCGCCGTTGCGGCATTCGTTGTTCTCGTCGTGGACGTGCAACTTGGTCGAGCGGCGGATGTATTTTTTGTACAGCGGATGCAGCACCCGCCGCTCCGCCAGCACGGTGACGGTCTTGTCCATGCGGTCGCTGACCACGGTGCCCGGAACGGCGCGCACCAAATTATCGACGGCCGGCGGCGGCGGCGCCGCGGGTGACGGCGCCGACCCGGCGGACGGTGATTCCGGCGGCGCGGGTGACGGTTGCGGCGCCGGGGATGGCGCCGTGGCGTCCGGAGTTGTCGGTTGTTCACTCATGATTGTTCACCCGCGGCGGCCAGGCGCCGCTGCGACAGCAGGGTTTGGATGCGCGCGATGTCGCGGCGCACCTCGCCGAAGCGCGCGCTGTTGGCCAACTGGCCGGTGCCGCGCTGCACGCGCAGGTTGAACTGCTCCTTGCGCAACTCGGCCAGCGCGGCGTGCAACTGCACGTCGTCCTGCTTGCGGTATTCGGCAATGCTCACGGCAGTCTCACAGGTGGCGGCTGACAAAAGTGGTGCGCACCGACAACTTGGCCCCGGCCAGGCGCATGGCCTGGCGCGCCGTGGCCTCCGGCACGCCCTCGATTTCATACAACACGCGGCCGGGCTTCACCAAGGCCACCCAGTATTCGGGGTTGCCCTTGCCCTTGCCCATGCGCACCTCCAGCGGCTTTTTGGACACCGGCTTGTCGGGGAAAACGCGAATCCACAGGCGGCCGCCGCGCTTGACATGGCGGGTGATGGCGCGGCGCGCGGCCTCAATCTGGCGCGCGCTGAGGCGGCCGCGGACGGTGGCCTTGAGGCCGAACTCGCCGAAACTCACCTTGTTGCCGCGCGTGGCCAGGCCGCGGTTGCGGCCTTTCTGCTGTTTGCGGAATTTTGTTTTCTTCGGCTGCAACATGTTAATTGTCCAGGTCCAGGCCGTGCGCCGGATTTTCGCTTTCCACCATCTGCGGCTCATCGGCCAGCACCGGCGCCGCCGGGTTTTCGCTGTAATAGCCGGTGTCGTCGGCGGCGCCCACCAGCGGTTTCTGCTCCTCCTGAAAAACCTCGCCCTTGAAAATCCACACCTTGACGCCCACCACGCCGTAGGTGGTGTTGGCCTCGGCGATGCCGTAGTCAATGTCGGCGCGCAACGTGTGCAGCGGCACGCGCCCCTCGCGGTACCACTCGGTGCGCGCGATTTCGGCGCCGTTCAGGCGGCCGGCAATCATCACCTTCACCCCCTTGGCGCCGAGGCGCATGGAGTTCTGCACCGCGCGCTTCAGGGCGCGGCGGAACATCACGCGTTTTTCCAGTTGCTGGCAGATGCTGTCGGCCACCAGCCGCGCGTCCAGTTCCGGCTTGCGCACCTCCTCCACCCTCACCTCCACGCGGCAGTTGGTCATGGCGGCGATTTCGCGGTGCAGTTTCTCAATGTCCTCGCCCTTCTTGCCGATGACGATGCCGGGGCGGGCGGTGAAAATTTTAATGTGCACCACATCCTGCGCCGGCCGCTCAATGGCGATGCGGCTGACCGCGGCGTTGGCCAGGCTTTTCTTGCCGCGCAGGTGGCCGCGGATGCGCATGTCGGAGGTGAGGTTGGCGGCGTAGTCGCTGTTGCGCGCAAACCAGCGCGCGTTCCAGTCCTTGGAAATGCCGAGGCGAATGCCGTGGGGTTGAACTTTCTGGCCCATTATTTTGCTCCGGTGGCGGCCTCGCCGTCGCCGACGGTGACGGTGATGTGGCAGGTGGGTTTGCGGATGCGCGTGTTGCGCCCCTTGGCGCGCGGCCGCCAGCGGCGCAGCACCGGCCCCTGGTCCACCCGCACCTCGCGCACCGTCAGTTGGTCAATGTCGGCGTTCTCGTTGTGCTCGGCGTTGGCGATGGCCGACTCCAGCGTCTTCCGCAGGTGCCGCGCCGCGCCGCGCTCGCTGAAGCGCAGAATGTCCAGCGCCTTTTCCACCGACTTGCGGCGAATCTGCGCCGCCACCAGCCGGCATTTCTGCGGCGAGGTGCGCACGTATTTGGCCACCGCCCTCACCCTCATGACGATGCTCCGGCCGGCGGGGCGGCCGGGGCGGCGGCGGG
>RKSH01000066.1 GCA_007570945.1 Gammaproteobacteria bacterium
GTGCCATAATGCGCCATGGCGCACCGCCATCGGCGGCGCCCGCACTGAAACCAAACACCAACAACAACCAAGAGGACATTCTGATGAAATATTGTAGCGCACTCAAAACCGCAGCCGTTTTAATTTTCGCGGCGCTGTTTTTCACGTCGGCCGCGCAGGCGGCCAAGGTGAACATTCGCATTCAGTCGGTCATCCCGGCCAAGGCCGACGAGGTGACCATGCTGAAGGTGTTCACCGACAACGTCACCGCCCTCACCGGCGGCGACGTCACGTTTGAGATTCTGCCGGCCGGGGCGGTGGTGGGCGTCGGCGAGACGCTGGAGGCGGTGGACAAGGGGCTGATTGAGGGCGGTTTTGCGTGGACGCATTACTGGTCCGGTCTTCACCCCGCCGCCACCCTGTTCGGCTCGCCCACCGCCGGCGCCGGACTGGGCATCGACAACATCGCCTGGATTTCCTGGTACATGTACGGCGGCGGCAAGGAGCTCTACGACGAACTGTGGGACGAGATGGGGGTGAACGTCAAAGGGCTGATGCTGCAGCCGGTGGGCCCCGAGGCGCTGGGCTGGTTCAAAGAGCCGATTGCGAGCATGGACGACTTCCGCAAATACCGCTTCCGCACCCCGCCCGGCATTCCCGGCCAGACCTACAAGGACATCGGCGTGGCCTCGCCATGGGCGGCGGCGACATTTTGCCGGCGTTGGAGAAAGGCGTGATTGACGCGGCCGAGTGGTGCTGCCCGAAACCGGACAGCGTGTTCGGTTTCCAGAAAGTGCTGAAGCACTATTACCTGCAGGGCTTGCATCAAGTCGTGGTCAACGCCGACCTCTACATCAACGGCGACATCTGGGACAAACTCACGCCGCACCAGAAAAAAGCCATGGAAGTGGCGGCCAACGCCTCGCTGATGCAGGCCATGGCCTACCGCATCCACGAAAACGGCAAGGCGCTCAAGGACCTCACCGACAACCACGGCGTCATCCTGCACGACACGCCGGCCGATTATTTTCCGGAATACATGAACGCGGTGGGCAACAGCATGGAAAGATACAAAAGCGAAAACGCCTTCTTCAAGAAGGTGTGGGACTCCATGAAGGCTTTCGCCGACACCGCGGTGCCGTTCTGGGCCGGCGCGCAGGCCACCAACGCCAACCTGGGCAAGGCCTACGCCGACCAGTTGAAAAAGTAAACCGGCGCGGCCGCCGCCTCCGGTGCCGCCGGCGCTGTTGTTGACAGTGCCGGCGGTGCCGGCGGCGGCGCAACCGCCGTCTTCGGACGTGCAACCGCCATTGTTGACGGTGCAACCAACGCCGGTCCCCCAACCCTTTCCCCAGGCACGAGGATTCCGCCATGCCCGACGACCGCAAGATTGACGACGCCCCGGAAATCACCGACGAACTCATCGCCGAGGCCCACGACACCAGCGTCATGCCGGACGACATGCCGGGGTGGATGGGCGCCATCATCACCCGCATCGACCGCTTCAGCCGGCTGGTGGGACAGGTGGTGTGCTGGCTGACCATTCCGCTGTTCGGCGCCATGGTGGTGGAGATTTTTCTGCGCTATGTTTTTGTCGCGCCCACCATCTGGGCCTACGACATGAGCCGCATGATGTACGGCGCGCTGTTCATGTTGGGCGCCGGCTATGCGCTGTCGCGCGGCGTGCATATCCGCGCCGATTTTCTCTACCGCAACTTCGCCCCGCGGGTGCAGGGCGCGGTGGATGGCGCGCTGTATGTCTTGTTTTATTTTCCCGGCCTGCTGTTTTTTCTGTTCGCCGCGGTGGACTTTTCCTGGGCCGCCTGGCTGCGCGGCGAGCGCGGCATGGACACCGCGTGGATGCCGTACGTGGCGCCGGTGAAGAGCGCGCTGCCGGCCGGCATCGTGCTGCTGCTCATTCAGGGCGTGTCGGAGTTGCTGAAATGCATCTACGCCGCCACCCGCAACCGCTGGCCGCACCAGGCCGCCGGGGAATCGCGGTCATGACCCCGGAAGTCCTCGGCCTGGTTTTAATCGGCTGCATGCTGCTGGCGATTTTCGTCGGCTTCCCCATCTCGTTCACGCTGATTTTTCTCGGCGTGGTTTTCGGCTACATCGGCTTCGGCGATGTGGTGTTCTACCTGATGACCTTCCAGTTCAACGCGGTGATGCTGGAGCAGACCCTGGCCGCGGTGCCGCTGTTCATTTTCATGGGAATCATGATGGAGCAGGCCGGGCTGATGGAGCGGCTGTTCTCGGCGGTGCAACTGATGCTGTCGCGCACGCGCGGCGCGCTGTATCTGGCGGTGCTGTTCGTGTCCACCATTTTCGCCGCCGCCACCGGCATTGTGGGCGCCTCGGTCACCATCCTCGGCATCATGGCGGCCAAAACCATGAACCGTTCAAACTACGACGTGCGCCTGGCCGCCGGCACCATCACCGCCGGCGGCACCCTCGGCATTCTCATCCCGCCGTCCATCATGTTGGTGGTCATGGGGCCGGTGATGGAGGTGCCGGTCACCGACCTGTTCGCCGCCGCCATCGTCCCCGGCATCATGCTCGCTTTCCTCTACGCCGCCTATTCCATGGTGCGCTGCTGGATGAACCCGGCACTGGGCCCGGTGCTGCCGGAGAGTGAACAGCCGCAAAGCATGGCCCAGGTGTGGCGCGAGTTTCTGCTCGGCCTGGTGCCGCCGGCGCTGCTGGTGTTCTCGGCCCTGGGCAGCATTTTGTTCGGCCTCGCCACCCCCACCGAGGGCGCCGGTTGCGGCGCTTTCGGCGCGCTGCTGCTGACCCTGGCCTACCGCCGCCTGTCGTGGGCCAAGCTCAGAACGGCGCTGATCCGCACGTTGGAAATCTCGGCCTTGGTGCTTTTTCTGGTCGCCGCCTCCAACTTCTTCGGCGCCGTGTTTTCGCGTCTGGGAACGCCGGCCATGCTCACCGAACTGCTGCTCGGGCTGGAGTGGTCGCCGGTGCTCATTCTGCTCATCATCATGGCGCTGATTTTTCTGCTGGGCTGGCCGCTGGAATGGGTGCCCATCGTGCTGATTATCGTGCCCATCCTGCTGCCGCTGGTGGAGCAACAGGGCTTCAACCTCACCTGGTTCGCCATTTTGGTGGCGGTGAACCTGCAGACCGCATGGCTGTCGCCGCCGGTGGCGCTATCGGCCTACTTCCTCAAGGGCGTGGTGCCGCAGTGGGACCTGAAGGACATCTACCACGGCATGATGCAGTTCATGCTCATCCAACTGCTGGGCCTGGCGCTCATCATCATCTTCCCGCAAATCGCGCTGTGGCTGCCGGGCTTGATTTACGGTGGGTGAGGTTTTTGACTACATTATCGTCGGCGCCGGCAGCGCCGGCTGTGTGCTGGCCAACCGCCTGAGCGCCGGCGGCGGTTGCAGCGTGCTGTTGCTGGAGGCCGGCGGCCGCGACCGCAACCCGTGGATTCACATTCCGGTGGGCTACTTCAAAACCATGCACAACCCGGCCACCGACTGGTGCCACGTGACCGAGCCCGACCCCGGCATCAATGGCCGGCGCATGAAGTGGCCGCGCGGCAAGGTGCTCGGCGGCTCCAGTTCCATCAACGGCCTGCTGTACATCCGCGGCCACCGCGCCGACTACGATGCCTGGGCCGCGGCCGGCAACCCCGGCTGGAGTTACCGCGAGGTACTGCCGCTGTTCAAGCGCGCCGAGGACCAGCAGCGCGGCGCCGACGAATTCCACGGCCGCGGCGGCCCGCTCAAGGTTTCCGACATGCGCATCCAGCGCGAGATTTGCGGCGCCTACATCCGCGCCGCCGGTGAAGCCGGCATCGCGCCCAACGACGACTTCAACGGCGCGGTGCAGGAGGGCGCCGGCTACTTCCAACTCACCGCCCACCGCGGCCTGCGCTGGAGCGCGGCGCGCGGCTACCTGCGCCCGGCGCTGAAGCGCGGCAATTTAACCGTGCGCACCCGGGCCTTGGCGCACCGCGTCACCGTCACCGACGGCCGCGCGGCGGCGGTGGAGTTCAGCGCCAAGGGCGGGGGTTTGCGCCGCGCCGCATGCCGGCGCGAAATCATCCTCGCCGCCGGCGCCGTCAACTCGCCGCAACTGCTGCAACTGTCCGGCATCGGCGACGGCGCGCACCTGCAGAATTTAAACATCGCGGTGGCGCGCCACCTGCCCGGCGTCGGCGGCAATCTGCAGGACCACCTGCAAATCCGCGCGGTCTACAAAAGTTCACGGCCCACCCTCAACAACGAGGTGCACAACCCGCTCAAAAAAATCCGCATCGGGCTGCAGTATCTTGTGCTGCGCGGCGGCCCCATGACCATGGGCGCGAGCCAGGTGTGCGTTTTTGCGCGCAGCGACGGGAGTCTCACGCGGCCGGACATTCAGTTTCATTTTCAACCGCTGAGTTCCGACAGCCCCGGTGAGGGTTTGCACAAATTCGCCGCGTTCACCTCCTCGGTGTGCCAGTTGCGCCCGCGCAGCCGTGGTTGCATCAAAATTAAATCCGTCGACGCGGCGGCCCACCCGGCAATTTTCCCCAACTATCTGAGTGATGCCGAGGACCGGCGCGTCACTGTCGCCGGCATGAGAGTGTCGCGCCGCATCATGCGGGCGCGTGCCATCCGCGACTACGCCGTCCGTGAACTCCTGCCCGGCGCGCAACTGCAAAGCGACGCCGAACTGCTGCAGCACGCCAGGGAAACCGGCACCACCATTTACCACCCGGTGGGCACCTGCATGATGGGCCCGGCCGGCGACCGGCGCGCCGTGGTGGACGCCCGCCTGCGGGTGCACGGCATCACCGGCCTGCGCGTCGCCGATGCATCCATCATGCCGGCCATTCCCTCCGGCAACACCAACGCGCCGGTCATCATGATCGCCGAGAAGGCGGCGGAGATGGTCGCCGAGGACAACCGCTGAGCCGAGTCCTCACCCGCCCAAATACAGCCTCACGATTCGTTCATCCTTCGCCAGGTCCTGCGAGCGGCCGGACAGCGCGACGCCGCCGGTTTCCAAAACATATGCGCGCGCCGAGACGGCCAGGGCCATGCGCGAGTTCTGCTCCACCAAAATAACGCTGACGCCGTCCTCCCTGTTGATGCGCACCACGGTGCGGGCGATTTCCTGCACCAGCATCGGCGCCAGGCCCAGTGACGGTTCATCCAGCAGCAGCAGCCTGGGGCGCGACATCAGCGCACGGGCGATGGCCACCATCTGCTGCTCGCCGCCGCTGAGCGTGCCGGCCTGTTGGCCTAGACGCTCTTCCAAGCGCGGGAACAAATTGAAGATGCGCGCCAGGTCGCCGCTGGCGGCGGCGCGTTTTTCGTTGTGGCGGAAGGCGCCCATCAGCAGGTTGTCGCGCACGCTCATGTAGGGGAACACGCGCCGCCCCTCCGGCACCATGGACAGGCCCATGGCGACCACCGCATCGGCGCCCAGGGTGTCGAGGCGGCGGCCGTCAAAGTTAATCTCGCCGGTGCTGAGCCGGGCGAGGCCGGTGATTGCGCGCAACGTGGTGGTTTTGCCGGCGCCGTTGGCGCCGATGAGGGCGATGATTTCGCCTTCGTCCAGGTGCAGCGAGACGTCCTCAATGGCGCGCACGCGGTCGTAGCGGACGCTGACCCGGTCGGCGGAAAAATACGGCGCGCTCATGCCTTAGGCGCCGAGTTCATCGTCGGGGCGGCCGAGGTAGGCCTCAATCACCGCCGGGTTTTCGCGCACCTCCGCCGGCCTGCCCTCGGCGATTTTGCGGCCGAAGTTAAGCACCACGATGCGGTCACTGATGCGCATCACCGCCCGCATGTCGTGCTCCACCAGCAGCACCGTCACCCCGCGCCGGCGGATGCCGCGCACCATTGCCACGCAGGCGTCGGTCTCCTCCGGGTTCATGCCGGCGAACGGTTCGTCCAGCAGCAGAATCTTCGGCGCGGTGGCCATGGCGATGGCGATGCCGAGCGCGCGCAGATGGCCGTGAGGCAAACTGCGGGCGCGCTGGCCGGCGACCTCGCCGAGTCCGAGGCTGCCGAGAATTTCGCGCGCGCTTTTGCGGAACTTCGCCTCGTCGCGGCGCGCGCGGCGGGTGGCGAAGTAAAAACCGCCGAGGGAGGCGCGGGCGCGCAGGTGATGGGCCACCACCACGTTGTCCAGCGCGGTCATCTCCCGGAAAATGGTGGTCTCCTGAAAAGTGCGGACAATGCCGAGCCGGGCGACCCTGTGCGGCGCCTGCGCGGTGATGTCGCGGCCCTCAAAAATTACCCGCCCGGCGCTGGGGCGCAGGAAAGAGGAGATGAGTTTAAACAGCGTGCTCTTGCCGGCGCCGTTGGGGCCGATGATGCTGAGGATTTCACCGCCGGCCACGCTGAAAGTGACGTCGTTCACCGCCGCCAGGCCGCCGAAACGCTTGCCGAGGCCGTTGACTTCAAGCAGCGCCATCGTCTTTCTCCGCGCGCAAGCCGAACCAGGCGCGCCAGGTTGCAAAACGCGGCAGGCGCAAACTCAGCAAACCGTTGGGCAGGCCGAGCATCAGCGCAATCATGATGACCGCGTAAATCAGCGGCTGGTATTCGTTGAGGCCGGCGAGAAATTCAAAGGACAGGAACAGCACAAAAGTGCCCACCAGCGGCCCGAACACGTAGCCCAGCCCGCCGAGGAAGCAATACAGCATGAAATAAATGGAGTCCTGCACCTGAAAACTGGCCGGGTAGATGCTCTGCTGCATGGAGGCGATGAACGCGCCGCCGGCGCCGCCGAGGAAACAGGAGATGGCGAAAGCGACCAGCCGCAGTTGCGCCACATTGACGCCGACGCTGGCGGCCAGGTCCTCGTTTTGCTGCAGCGAGCGGAACAGCCAGCCGAGCCGGCTGTGTACGATGCGGAACATGGCGGCGAAGCCGGCCACCAACAGCAGCGCGCCGAGGTAGTAGAAAGCGAGGTGCTTGTTGATGTCGGCGAAGTCGCCGAGCAGGGTGAAGCCGAACAGTGACAGCCCGCCGGGCAGCGGAATGTTGACCACGCCCTTGGCGCCGCCGGTGAGGCCGCTGAATGAAAGCGCCGCCAGCCGCGCCGTTTCGCTGAGGCTAAGGGTGACCATGGCGAAATAGACGCCGCGCAGGCGCAGGATGGGCAGGCCGATGACGACGCCCACCGCCAGAGCGGCGATGCCGCCGAGGGGAACGGCGAACCAGAACGGGAGGCCGAGGTCCACCACGGCCAGCGCGCCGGCATAGCCGCCGATGAGGGCGAAGGCGCCCTGGCCGATGTTGATGCGGCCGATGTGAAAGGTGAGCCACACCCCGGCGCTGATGAATGCAAGCGCCGAGGCGGTGGTGAGAATGGTGAGAATGTAGGGGCTGGCGTGGAACACCGCCGGGATGACGATGAGGTAGACGGCCAAAGCGGCGCCGGCGATGTACCACCTGACGGTTGCGGCGTTGCGAACGGCGGCGTACACGAATCAGCCCCAGGGCCGGCCCATTAAACCCTGCGGGCGGATGGCGAGAAAGATGATGAGGATGATGAAAATCACCAGGTAGGTGTCGCCGCCGGGGAAGATTAAGTGGAGGTAGTGGTAGCCGAAACTTTCCAGCATGCCGAGGATGAAGCCGCCGAGGATGGCGCCGCTGACCACGCCGGCGCCGCCGATCATCACCATGATGAAGGCCTTGATGGAAACCCAGGTACCAAGGCCGGAGTTGACGCCGGAGATGGACACCAGCAGCGCGCCGGCCAGGCCGGCGAGCACCGCGCCGATGCTGAAGCCGAGGGCCGAGTAGCGGTTGAGGTTGACGCCCTGCAACAGTGCCGCCTCGCGGTCCTGGGCGATGGCGCGCAACGCGCGGCCGGGGCGAGTCCACTGCATGAAAGAAATGAAACCGAGGATGAGGCAGGCGCCGATGGCCATGACGATAAGCCGGCCGTGGGGAATGAAAGCGCCGAAGATGTTGAGTACGCCGTCGCTTAGGGGCGGCGTGCCGCGGTGCTTCTCGCCGAAGAAAATCAGAATCAAACTCTCCAGCAGCAACGCGGTGCCGGCGGCGAGCAGCATGGAACTTTCCTCGCGCACGCTTTGTTGCAGGACGCGGCGGAAGAAAAACTTTTCAAAGATGACGCCCACCAGCGCCATGCCGGCCACCGTGGCCAAAAGGGCGGCCACGAAAGGCAGGCCGAGGACGCCGTAGACATAGTAGGTGACGAACCCGCCGAGAACATACATCTGCCCGTGGGCGAAGTTGAGCACGTTCATCAGCGCAAAAATCAGCGTCAGGCCGAGGGCCACCAGGCCGTATTGCAGGCCGAGGTAGACGCCGTTGACGATGACTTGTTCCATAGTGGCGGTACCGGCGGTGAGCGCGCCGGCATGCGAGTGATAATACCTTAGAACATGGAAGTGGTCGGCATTGACTGTGGTCCCAAGCCGGCTGGCCTCGAAACCGGCCCGTTATGATACACGAAACAACGCGTCCGGCAACGCCGGCTTCGCCAGCACGCACTCGACCACCGCCACGGTTTTGCCGAGAGTGCTGGGTTTGCTGGCGCTTAGTTCATGCGCTATCGTCATATGCCATCCTCGATACCGGCCTCGA
>RKSH01000144.1 GCA_007570945.1 Gammaproteobacteria bacterium
GGGATGAGCGTTTTAAGGTCGTGGCCGTCGATGGGGCCGATGTAATAGAAGCCCAGCTCCTCAAACAACGTGCCGGGCATCACCATGCCTTTCATGTGTTCTTCCCATCTGCGCGCAAACTTTTTTGCCGGTGGCAACGTGCTGAGCACCATTTTGCTGCCCTCGCGCACCGTGGTGTAGGCGCGGCCGGATAAAACACGCGCCAGGTAGTTGGAAATGGCGCCCACATTCGGCGAGATGGACATGTCGTTGTCGTTTAATATCACCAGCAGGTCGGCGTCCATGGCGCCGGCATTGTTTAAGCCCTCGTAAGCCATGCCGGCGGTGAGTGCGCCGTCGCCGATGACGGCCACGACTTTGTTGTCGCCGGGTGGACCGCCGCCGGTGCCGGATGCGGCCTTTTTTTGCGCCAGGCCCACGGCCATGCCCAGGGCGGCGCTGATGGCGGTGCTGGAATGGCCGGCGCCGAAAGTGTCGTATTCGCTTTCGTCGCGGCGCAGGAATCCAGACAGTCCGCCGGCCTGGCGGATGCCGTGCAATTGTTCACGGCGGCCGGTGAGGATTTTGTGCGGGTAGGCCTGGTGGCCGATGTCCCACACCAGCCGGTCGCGCGGCGTGGCGAAAACATAATGCAGCGCGATGGTCAACTCCACCGCGCCGAGGCCGGCTGCAAGGTGGCCGCCGGTTTGCGCAATCACTTTGATTAAGTACGCGCGCATTTCGTCCGCCAGTTGCGGCAACTGCGCCGGCGCCAACTTGCGCAAGTCATCTGGCGAGTCGATTGCGCTCAGCAGCGGAGTTTCGCCGGCCATCACCATCACCCCCGGTTTATTTTTTGCGCCGCGCGACAAAGTCGGCAATCCCACGCAACCGGTGCGCGTTTTCGATTCCGGCCAATGCGGCGACGGCGTTGTCGCGCAACTCCCCGGCTTTTTCAGTGGCGCGCTTGGCGCCTAACACGGTGACGCTGTTGGCGGTTTCGGTTTTGCCGTGGTCCAGAATGTCGTCCACCACTTGAAAGCAGAGGCCGAGGTGGCGGCCGTAGCGGGTGAGGGCGGTGAGGGTTTTTTCGTCGCCGCAGCCGGCCGCCGCCGCGCCCAACTGTACTGATGCGCAAATTAATGCGCCGGTTTTTTTGTGCTGCACCGTTTCCAATGCGGCCGCGGTCAAGTCGCCGCCTTCGCCCTCCATTTCCAACGCCTGTCCGCCGACCATGCCGCCGCTGCCAACGGCGCCGGCCAGGAGTTGCAGCATTTTGATTTTTCGTGACTCCGGCAAATCCGATTCGGCAAGCATTGCAAAGGCCAGCGCTTGCAATCCGCTGCCGGCGAGGATGGCGGTTGCCTCGCCGAATTGAATGTGGCACGCCGGGCGGCCGCGGCGGGTGTCGTCGTCGTCCATGGCCGGCAAGTCGTCGTGCGCCAGGGAATAGGCGTGAATCATTTCCAGCGCGCAAGCGGCGTCATCGGCGGCATCCGTTTGCGCGCCGCACAATTCGGCGGCGGCGTAGGCCAGCACCGCGCGCAGTCGCTTGCCGCCGCCGAGGCATGCCTCGCGCATCGCCGCATGCAAACGCGCCGGCGGTTTTGATGCCGACGGCAGGCGCGCCGCTAACAACTCCTCGCACCTGCGGCGGCGGGCGGAAAAATATTCGTAGAGGCCGCTCAAGGCGGGCGCGCTCCGGGTTATTCCCGGTCTTTTTCCCGGTCCGGGTCAAAGGGCACGGCTTCGGTGAGGCCGTGCTTTTCCATCAGCATCTGTACCCGCTGCTCGGCTTTTTTGAGGTGCTGGTGGCACTGCCGCGACAACTCCATGCCGCGCTGAAAATCGCGCAGGGAATCCTCCAGCGGCTGCTCCTGCTCCTCCATCCGCCGCACAATCTTCTCCAACTCGGCCAGCGCCGCCTCAAAATTTTCCGCCGCCGGCGGTTTTGCTTTGCGGTTCATTGCCGGAGCATAGCAAATCGGCGGGGCCGGCGGCGGGGGTGAAAAAAACCGCCGTCGGTGGGGGCCGGCGGCAGCGGATTATTTTGTTCTTTTGCACTTTGTGGTGAATGAGGGTTTTGTCAATCTTCCACCACTTTCCGGGTCGATTTCATAATCCGTTCTGAAATCCAAATATCGTCCGTCGTTTGAAGGATCGATTATGAATGCAGATCTGGCCCGGTTATCTTCTGCAAAGTCAAAGTCCCATCTATGCTCTAGCCCTTGTTGTTCATATTGGGCATCTTTTACAATTCCGTTTGCCTCGATTTCTCCTGCTTTCCATTTTTTAGACGAGCCGTAGTTCCACTCCATTGCATCAACCGACACCGTGATAATGGGATAGTCAGTTTCAAAGTCGTCACCGAACTTGAAACATTCCCATTTCATGCCGGTTTGGGCGCCCACAGCCTGGGTGAAAATGACGGTTGCGAGGGCGAAAATGACGGTCAGGGTTTTCATGGCGTTCCTCCGAGTGGTGGAATGGATAACAGCGGGGAGCATAGTACAAAAAAGCCGCCGGTGGCAGTTGTAAAACCGGAAGTGACAGTGCTGGAAATGGAAGTGACAGTGTAAGCAGTGCAAATAACAGTACTGTAAGTCCCGGAATTAGGCTAAAAACGGTTGCAATTTAGCCAAACGGTTTGTAAACTGCGCTAAACCCGCTTGCGGCGAAAAACCGCATAAAATCGGGCTTTTTTCACAAAAACATAGGATTCCGCCATGCCCACCGACGAAAACCGCCGCCTGAACCGTGAAACCCTGCGCATGAGTGCGCGCTATGTGGAATTTAACGAACTGTTGTCGGATGCCGGTGGACAACTGAACGCCACCGTTTAGAATTGGAAAGGTTGTTTTTGGCGAAAGCGCAAGACTGGCGCCGGGGGTTGGGGTCTAAATTAATTGCTTGCGTAGCGCACGGTGCGGG
>RKSH01000017.1 GCA_007570945.1 Gammaproteobacteria bacterium
AAGTCGCGGATGATGCCGGCTGTAGACCATGTCCGGGCCGGGGATAATGAGAAAGATGACGACGGCGGCGGCCGTCGGAGATTCTGTATACTTGCAAGATGAATGCGGAGTTTTTTCTGCTCTGGTTTGCGGTGATTTTTCCGCTGGTTTACAGCCCGGGTCCGGGAAATATTTTGTGCGCGGTTTCCGGTGCGGTGAACACTTTTCGCGGCTCGGTGCCGTTTATATTGGGATTGGATGTCGTCTACACTTTTTATTCGGTTGTCATGGGGCTGGGCATGGGCGCGGTTCTGCAACAATTCCCGCGCCTCATGACCGCCGTGCAATTCCTTGGCGTCCTGTATCTCGCTTATTTGGCGTTTTCCTTTTTCACCCGCGCCGCCGCCAGCGGCCGGCGCACGGTGAAACGATTAACCTTCAAGGACGGCGTTATCTCCCAGGCCCTGAACATTAAAGGCATTTCCATCGTCACCCTGATGTATTCCCAATTCCTGCGCCCCGGCGAAAACCTCTATGTGCAAGTCGCCGTCCTCAGCGCCATGCTTCTGGCGCTCAACTTGTTCACCCACTTCACCTGGTCGCTCGGCGGCCACTGGATGGTCTCCCGCTTCGCCTCGCAAAAAGCGGCCAAAATCCAAAACCGAATCTACGGCGCCCTGCTGCTGGGGGTGGCGGTCTGGCTTCTGCCGCTGTGGTAGGCCCGGTTGACAAGGCCCAAATTTGGCTATAATCCGGCCTCAGCGCCCGATTGGCGGGCAACTCACTGAAAAACAACACAAACAAAGAGGAAAACACCATGCGTTCACTTAAATTTATCGCGCTGTGCGCGGCACTGGCATCGCTGGCCGGGGGGGGCAATGCCGCCACGCTGGACGATGTCCAGGCAAAAGGCCACTTGCAGTGCGGCATCAACACCGGCCTGGCCGGCTTCGCGTTCACCGACGCGCGCGGCAACTGGCAGGGGTTTGATGTGGCCTACTGCGAGGCGCTGGCTGCGGCCGTCTTCGGCAAGGCCAAGGGCAACGTCAAGTACACCAACCTCACCGGCAAGACGCGCTTTCCGGCGCTGGCCTCGGGCGAGATTGATGTGCTGTCGCGCAACACCACCTGGACCTACAGCCGCGACACCGACCTCAAGCAGACCTTTGTCGGCGTCAACTACTACGACGGCCAGGGCTTCATCGTGCCGAAATCCCTCGGCGTGGGCAGCGCCCTGGAATTGAACGGCGCCTCGGTCTGCATCCAGACCGGCACCACCACCGAGTTGAACCTGGCCGGCTATTTCCGCGACAACAACATGGACTACGAGCCGGTGCCCATTGAGACCAACGCCGAGGCGATTAAACTCTACCAAGCCGGCCGTTGCGACGCCTACACCACCGACGCCTCCGGCCTGGCCGCCACCAAGGCCGCGTTTGACAGCCCCGGCGACCACGTGGTCCTGCCGGAAATCATCAGCAAGGAACCGCTGGGGCCGCTGGTGCGCCATGGTGACGACGAGTGGGCCGACATCGCGCGGTGGGTGCTGAACGCGCTCATCATCGCCGAGGAGAAAGGCATAACCAAGCGCAATGTCAAGCGCATGGCGCGCCGCAGTGGTGACGACGCCGAGGCCAACCGCATGTTTGGCAACGAAGGCTCGTTCCACGAAATGCTGCGCCTGCCCAAAACCTGGGCCCGCGACGCCATCGCCGAGAACGGCAACTACGGCGAAATCTTCGAAAAATACATCGGCCGCAACACCGACCTCGGCCTGGAGCGTGGCGTCAACGCGCTGTGGACCCAGGGCGGGATTCTGTACGCGCCGCCTTTTCGTTGAACGACGCGGCGGTGTGTGAACCTCGGTTCACGCACCGCCGTTTTTTTTGACCGTCATTATCAAAGTCCGCACCGTCATTTCCGCCCCCGGCACCGCCACCTGAGGCCCCGGCACCACCGTCATGACCGGCGAAACCACCGTTTTCCCCAACCCGTTGCGCTGGGCGCTGGGCCTGTGGCGCGACCAGAAGCACCGCGGCACCATCATCCAGATCATGGCCCTGGTGGCGCTGTTGCTGTTCATCGGCATCATCATCCGCAACACCGCCATCAACCTGCAGGCGCTGGGGCTTGAGATCGGCTACGACTTCCTCACCGAGCCGGCCAACTACGACATCAACCAGCACCTCATCGACTACAACTCGCTGTCCTCGCATCTGCGCGCCACCGTCGTGGGCATCATCAACACCGCGCTGGTGTCGGTGTGCGGCATCATCCTCGCCACCGTCATCGGCCTGTTCGCCGGCATTCTGCGGTTGTCCAAAAACTGGCTGGTGAGCCGCATTATGTACGCCTACGTGGAATTCGGCCGCAATGTGCCGGTGCTGCTGCAGATTCTTCTGTTTCACGCGCTCATCATCCACACCCTGCCCCACCCGCGCGCCTCGCTGTCACCGATGGATGGCGTTTTTCTTTCCAACCGGGGTTTTTACGTGCCGCAGCCGGTGCTGGAGCCGGCGGCCTGGGCCATCCTCGCCGCCCTGGTCATCGCCGTCGCCGCCGCCTGGTGGTTCGCCGGCCACGCCAAGCGGGTGCAGGAAAACACCGGCCGCCACTACCCGGTGTTCACCATCAACCTGGCTCTCATCATCGGCCTGCCGCTGCTCGCCTTTTTCCTTGCCGGCCGCCCCATCGGCCTGGACTTCCCGCAACTCAAGGGATTCAACTATCAGGGCGGCATGGTGTTGCGGCCGGAGTTTACCGCGCTGTGGTTTGCGCTGTCGTTCTACGCCGGCGCCTACATCGCCGAACTGGTGCGCGCCGGCATCCTCGCCATCAGCCGCGGCCAGACCGAGGCCGCCTACTCCCTGGGCCTGAGGCCCAACTGGACCATGCGGCTGGTGATTCTGCCGCAAGCCATGCGGGTGATGGTGCCGCCGCTCATCAGCCAGTACCTCGGCCTCATCAAGGACTCGTCCCTGGCCATCGTCATCGGCTACATGGACATCGTCGCCACCATCGGCGGCATCTCGCTGAACCAAACCGGGCGCGCGCTGGAGTGCATGTCCATCACGTTGTTCATCTACCTCGGCATTTCCCTGGGCGTGTCCACGGTGATGAACTGGTACAACCGGCGCGTGGCGCTGGTGGGGAGCTGAGGGGTGAACATGATGCGCCTACAACTTCGCCGTCCGGTACAGGCGCTGAGTCGGAGTCCAAAAATGACCGGCCTAAACCGCCGCCGTCTGCAACAGGCCGAGGTCTAAGCCTTGAAAACGGTGCAGCAGCAATACGAAGCCGGCCGCCACCCCGACCTGCCGCCGCCGCTGGTGGAGCGCGGCGCGGTGAAGTGGGTGCGCGACAATTTCTTCTCCAACGCCACCAGCATCGTGCTGACCGCGGTGGCGGTGTACTTTCTCTACAAAGTGGTGCCGCCGTTTGTGGAGTGGGCCTTTGTGGACGCGGTGTGGGACGCCCACCACCGCAATGAATGCCGCGCCAAGGGTGAGGGCGCGTGCTGGGCGGTGCTGCGCGCGCGCATTGCGCAGTTCACCTACGGTTTCTATCCGGCGCACCTCTACTGGCGGGTGAACACGGCTTTTGTGCTGCTGTTCATTGCCCTGGCGCCGCTGCTGTTTGAGCATGTGCCGGGGCGACGTTATCTGCTGTGGTTTTCGCTGGCGTATCCGGTGCTGGCATTCTTTCTGCTGTGGGGCGGGCTGGGGCTGGAGCCGGTGGAGTCGGCCAAGTTCGGCGGCTTCCTGCTCACCATCGTCATCGGCGTCACCGGCATCATCGGCTCGCTGCCCTTGGGCATATTGCTCGCCCTGGGGCGGCGCTCGCGGCTGCTGATTGTCCACACCATCTCGGTGGCGTTCATTGAATTCGTGCGCGGCGTGCCGCTGATTACGCTGCTGTTCATCGCCTCCACGCTGCTTAATTATTTTCTGCCGCCAGGGACTTACTTTGACCTGTTGTTGCGGGTGCTCATCATGGTGACGCTGTTCGCCTCGGCCTACCTGGCCGAGGTGATTCGCGGCGGCCTGGCCGGCATTCCCAAGGGGCAGTTTGAGGCCGCCGACTCCCTCGGCCTCGGCTACTGGAAATCCATGCGCCTGGTCATCCTGCCGCAGGCGCTGCACATTTCCATCCCCAACATCGTCAACACTTTCATCGGTTTGTACAAGGACACCACGCTGGTGGTCATTGTCGGCCTCGCCGACCCCCTCGGCATCAGCCGCGCCACGCTGGCCGACTCCAAGTGGCAGGGCCTGTCCACCGAGATTTACATCGCCATCGCCGTGTTCTTTTTCGTGTCGTGCTTCGCCATGTCGCGCTACTCCCTTTACCTGGAGAAAAAACTCCACACCGGCCACTGAGCCTGCAACCGGAGGCAACCATGTCCGCACAGGAAAAATCCATGTCGGTTTCCGACGAAATGATGATTGAGATGAACGGCGTGCACAAGTGGTACGGCCAGTTCCATGTGCTGAAAAACATCAACCTCACCGTCAAGCGCGGCGAGCGCATCGTCATCTGCGGCCCGTCGGGCTCCGGCAAGTCCACCCTCATTCGCTGCATCAACCGGCTGGAAGAGCACCAGCAGGGCGAGATTATCGTGGAGGGCACCGAACTCACCGGCAACCTCAAGCACATCGAGCAAATCCGCCGCGAGGTGGGCATGGTGTTTCAGCACTTCAACCTGTTTCCCCACCTGACGGTGATGGAGAACTGCACGCTGGCGCCCATCTGGGTGCGCCACATGCCGAAACAGGAGGCCGAGGAGCTCGCCATGAACTACCTGAGGCAGGTGAAGATCCCCGAGCAGGCCGAAAAATTCCCCGGCCAGTTGTCCGGCGGCCAGCAACAGCGCGCGGCCATTGCGCGCAGTCTGTGCATGCGCCCGAAGGTGATGCTGTTCGACGAGCCCACCTCGGCCCTGGACCCGGAAATGATCAAGGAGGTGCTGGACATCATGATTGAACTGGCCCGCGACGGCATGACCATGATCTGCGTCACCCACGAAATGGGCTTCGCCAAAACCGTCGCCAACCGGGTGATTTTCATGGATGGCGGGGAAATCATCGAACAAAACGAGCCGGAGGAGTTCTTCGCCAACCCGAAAAACGAGCGGACGCAACTTTTTCTGAGCCAGATTCTGCAGCACTAAGCGAGGAATCTTGCCAAGCCATTGAAATACAAAAGGAAAAAATATCAAAAAAAATTCAAAAAAGCGCTTGACAAGACGCGAAATCCAGCCATAATCCCTTGCATTCCTCCCCGCTGGACCTGCCCTCTTCGGAGGGCCCTGGCGGGGTTATTTTTTAACTGCTCACGAAAGGGAGTTCCCATGAAAGAGCCTCGTTACAAGCGCGCCGCCATTTTTGTTGACGGCCAGAACCTCTACCACGCCGCCCGGCGGGCATTCGGCATCAGCAGCCCCAACTACGATATCGCCAAACTCGCGCGCGAGGTTTGCCGGGCCGGCGGATGGCATCTGGTGTCGGCGTCATTCTACACCGGCATCCCCGCCAAATCCCGCGACCCGAAACTTTACGATTTCTGGAACGCCAAACTGCTGTTCATGGGGCGGCAGGGGGTTCGCGTGTTTTCGCGGCCGCTGCGCTATTCCAAACAAAAACTTGTGCTGCGCGACGGCAGCGTCAAAAAAATTCATGTGCCGCGCGAGAAAGGCGTGGACATCCGCATCGCGCTGGATGTCATCCACGGCGCAAGGGAAAACCTCTACGATGTGGCGGTGATTCTAAGTCAAGACCAGGACTTTGAAGATGTGGCCGGGGAAATTCGCGACATTGCGGCCAAAACTGGCCGCTGGATAAAAATCGCCAGCGCTTTCCCGTTCGCGCCCGGCTGCAAAAACATCCGCGGCATCACCAACACCGACTGGCTCAAAATCAACTCGCCGATGTATCTCCGCTGCCTTGATTCGCGGAGCCGCCGGCCGTGCAAAACCGCTGCGGCTCGCTAAGTCCATATCCTGCAAGGGAAAAATCCCACCCCCCCGGCCGCGCAAAATATATTTGCAACCGCCCGGCAGCCGGGTTATAGTCGGGGCATGCATGAGGAGGCGCCGATGACCCGCCTCCTTTCGCCAATCTCGGTTTCCGCCATCTGAAACCGCACCACATAAAAAACACAAAACCACAACAGAGGAAAAATTCAATCATGTTTAAACGCAAAGACCCCTCAATGCGCGCGCCCGGGGAGCACCATCCCGCGGTCGGCGAGATGAAAGAAGCCTTGGCCCAAGGCAAGTGCGACCGCCGCGAATTTCTGCGCACCGTCACCCTGCTCGGCGTCAGCGCGCCGGTGGCATATGGCATGGCCTCCTATATTTTGGGCGATGACCCGCTCGGCGTCGTGCCCAAAGCGCAGGCGCAAACGCCGAAGAAAGGCGGCACCCTGCGCGTGTCCATGGTGATTCCGGAAGCCACCGACCCGGCCACTTTTGACTGGGTGGAAAAATCCAACTCGGTGCGCCACCAGAATGAGTTTCTGGTCATGACCGGCCCGGACAATATCACCCGGCCCTACCTGGCCAAAAAATGGGAGGCCTCGGACGACCTCAAAACCTGGACTTTCCACCTGCGCAAGGACGTCCGATGGCACAACGGCGACAAGTTCAACGCCGATGATGTGGTGTTCAACCTCAACCGCTGGCTGGACCCGGCCACCGGCTCCTCCAACCTCGGGCTGTTCTCGCAGTTGACCGAGAAATACGACACCGGCGAGACCGACGATGACGGCAACCCGAAAATGGGCAACCGCATGCGTCAGGGCGCGGTGGAGCGGATGGACGACCACACCGTCCGCCTGCATCTGAGCCAGCCGGCGCTGGCCATGGCCGAGAACTTCTACAACTACCCGACCATGATCGTGCACCGCGACTTCAAGGGCGACCTCACCAAGGAGCGCAACGGCACCGGCCCGTTCCAAATCGCCGAGTTCCGCGTGGGCGAGAAAGTGGTGCTGAAGCGCGCGCCGGGCAAATACTGGGGCGACAAACTGCGCCACCGCGACGAGCCCTACTGGGGGGGGCGGGTCTATCTGGATGAAATCCACTACATCGACCACGGCGCGGCCAGCGCGGCCCAACTCGCCGCCTACGCCTCGGGCCAGGTGGACGCCATTTACGAGTTTGACATCGCCTCCCTGGCCATGGCCTCGTCGCTGCCCAACACCACCATCTACGAGGCCAAAACCGCGCAAACCGGCGTTGTCCGCATGCGGCTGAGTGAGAAGCCGTTTGACAACAAGGACCTGCGCGACGCCATCGTGGCCTGCGTGGACGCCGGCAAATACCGCGAACTGGTGTTCCAGGGCCGCGCCGCCGAGGGTGAGCACCACCATGTCTCGCCCATCCATCCGGAATATTTCCCGTTGCCGAAACTGAGGCAGGACCACGCCAAAGCGCGGCAACTGCTGGCCAAGGCCGGCTACCCCGACGGCATTGACCTGACCGTGGATGTGGGCAACACCAACGGCCCGTGGCAGCAGAATGTCTGCGAGGTGCTGAAGGAGCAACTGGCCCCGGCCGGCATCCGCCTGTCGCTGAATGTCATGCCCTCCTCCAAATACTGGGAAATCTGGGCGACCACGCCGTTCGGCCTCACCGCCTGGACGCACCGGCCGCTGGGCACCATGGTGCTGTCGCTCGGCTACCGCAGCGGCGTGCCGTGGAACGAGACCGCCTACGCCAACCCGGCTTTCGACGCCGCGCTGGACAAGGCCGAGGCCCTGGTGGACGTGGAGGAGCGCAAAAAAGCGATGGAGGAGGTGGAAAGAATCCTCCAGCAGGACGCCATCATGGTGCAGCCGCTGTGGCAGAACAAACTGTTCGTCGGCCGCAACACCGTGCACGGCCTGAACCCGCACCCGACCCAGTACCACCAGTTCAACAAAGTCTGGATCGACTCATAACGGCGAACGCAGGCCGGTCCCGCCCCCGGGGCCGGCCTGTTTTTACTCCCGCGCCCGCCCTCACCGACCGGCAAGCTGGCGTGACCGGTTGAACCATGCTGATACTCACCGCCAAGCGTTTCGCCTCCATGATTCTCATCATGGCGGTGGTTTCGTTCATCTTGTTCGCCATTTTTGAGGCCGACAAGTTGGCCGTCGCCGGCAAGGTGCTTGGCCCCTATTCCTCCACCGAGCAACGCGAACTGTGGCTGGAGCAGAACGGTTACAACGAGCCGTTTTTGTTGCGTTATGTCACCTGGGCCGCCAACGCCGCGCGCGGCGACTTCGGTCAGTCATTACAGTTAAAGGTGCCGGTCTCCGACATCCTGTGGGAGCGGCTCGGCAACACCGGCATTTTGGCCCTGTGCATGTTCGCGCTGATGATTCCACTCTCGCTCACCCTCGGCGTCCTCGCCGGCATGCGCGAGGGCACTTTCACCGACCGCGGCATCACCGTGGCCTCGGTGTTCACCACCTCCATTCCGGAGTTCGCCTCGGCC
>RKSH01000190.1 GCA_007570945.1 Gammaproteobacteria bacterium
GATGCTGGAGCGGCTGAACCAACTCGGCGGCCGCCACGCCGTCGGCCGCATCGACATCGTGGAAAACCGCTACGCCGGCATGAAGTCGCGCGGCTGCTATGAGACGCCAGGCGGCACCATCCTGCACAAGGCGCGCCGCGCCATGGAGTCGCTGACCATGGACCGCGAGGCGGCGCACCTGAAGGACGAGTTGATGCCGCGCTATGCGTCGCTGGTGTACAACGGCTACTGGTTCAGCCCCGAGCGCAAACTGTTGCAGTCACTGGTGGACGAGTCGCAGAAAAATGTGAACGGCACGGTGCGCCTGGTCCTGTACAAAGGCTCGGTGACGGTGAACGGGCGCAAATCGGAAAGCGATTCGCTGTTTGATGAATCCATCGCGACGTTTGAGGACGACGCCGGGGCGTTTCACCAGGGCGACGCCGAGGGCTTCATTAAACTCAACGCGCTGCGCCTGCGCATTGCGGCCCTGCGCCGCGGCGGCTAAGCCGCGGCGGGCGCGCGGCGTTTCGTGGCCGCCTTCACCCTCACCGCCGTGGTGCCGGTGTTGAACGAAACCCCGGCCGCCCTCGCCGCCGGCGTCGGCGCGGTGTGCTGGGACGGTTTTGCCCAGGCGCTTATCGCCGATGCCAGCGACCAGCCGGCGGCAAAGCAGGCGGCGCATGCGCTCGCGCAAAACAAGCCCGCCCTCAGCGTCGTGGACTGCCCGCGCCAGGGCCGCGCGCGGCAGATGAACCACGCCGCAAGCCTCGCCCGCGCCTCGCATCTTTTATTTGTGCATGCCGACACCCGGCTGCCGCCGGACGCCGCCGCCCTGGTGCAGGGTGCGGTTTTGCGCGGCGCGCGGTGGGGCCGGTTTGATGTGCGGCTGGACGACCGGCGCGCCGTGTTTCGCATGATTGCGGCGCTGATGAACGCGCGCTCGGCGGTGAGCGGCATCGCCACCGGCGACCAGGCGCTCTTTGTGGAACGTGGTTTGTTTGAACGCCTGGGCGGCTTCTGCGACATTCCGCTGATGGAGGATGTGGAGTTGTCCCGCCGCCTGAAAAAAACCGCCCGCCCGCACCGCATCCGCACGCCGGTCGTCACCTCGGCGCGACGGTGGCGCGAGCACGGCGTGGCGCGCACCGTTTTGCTGATGTGGACTTTGCGCTTTTTATATTTTGCCGGCGTCGCGCCGCAGCGGCTGGCGGTTTGGTATGGCCGCTGAGCGCGCGCCGCTGCTGTGCGTGTTCGCCAAGGCGCCGCTGGCCGGGACGGTGAAGACGCGGCTGCAAAAAAAATGCGGCGCGGCGGTGGCCGCGCAAATCGCCGCCGCATTGGCCGAGGAAACCGTGCGCCGCGCAAGCCGCCACTGGCCGGGGCCGCTGTGCGTGTACGGCCATGGCGCCGGGCATGATTCATTCCTCGGCCAACTTGCGCGCCGCCACCAAGCCGCGCTGCGGCCGCAAACCGGCGCCGACCTGGGCGAGCGCATGGCCGAAGCATTGCGGCGCGGCGTTGCCGAGCATGGCGCGGCGGCGGTGATGGGCGCCGATGTGCCGCATGTGGAAAAAAAAGTTTTGCGCCGCGCGCACCATGCATTGCGGCGCGGCGACAATGTGATTGGCCCGGCCGCCGACGGCGGTTTTTATTTTGCCGGCATCGCGGATAAGGTTCCGGAAGATTTATTCCGCGGCCTGCGCTGGGGCCATGCCGAAGTTTTCGCCGACACCGTGCGCGGTTGCGCCGCGCTCGGCCTCACCTTCACCGTGCAACTGCCGGCGCTGTGCGACATTGACACTTGGGACAACCTGACCGCGGCGGCGGCCGAGGTGCCGGCGTTGCGGCGTTTTGTGGCGTAAAAAAAAAAAGAATGGGGCGGAAATTGTACCAGCCGGTTTTTCATTACTCGTTTTTGCACCCGAGATTCTGGGGCGTGTGGCTGGCCCTCGGCGTGGTTTGGTTGTGTGCGTTTTTGCCGCGCCGGCCGGTGTGCGCGATGGGGGCAGCGCTGGGCGGCGCGTTTTGCGCGGTGAACAAAAAACGCCGCGCCATTGCGGAAATCAATCTTGCGCTGTGCTTTCCCGAGCAAAGCGAGGCGTGGCGGCGGCGAATGCTGCGCGAACATTTCCGCGCCTACGGCCGCGCGCTGCTCAGCATGGGGCTGGTGTGGTGGGGCGGTGGGCGGCGGCTTGAGCGGCTGGTGCGATGCAGCGGCGTGGAGCGGCTGGAAAAAACCGCGCGCGCCGGGCGCAAGGTGATTTTGCTGGCGGCGCACACCGTCACCGTGGACTTCACCGGCATCCTCCTGTCGCGCATCGGGCCGACGGTGGGCATGATGAAGCCGCTGAATAATCCGCTGCTCAACTGGACGGTGTGCCGCGGCCGCCGGCGCCACGGCGCGCACATGCTGCTGCGCGAACAGGGACTGGCGCGCCTGGTGCGGCTGTTGCGCGGGCCGGACTGCATGTTCGCCTATTACATTCCGGATGAGGATTTTGGCGCCGCGCAATCGGTGTTTGTGCCGTTTTTTTCGGTGCCCGCCGCAACCCTGCCCACCCTCGGCCGCATGGCGCGCCTGGCCGACGCAGAGGTGGTGCCGGTGTTCACCCGCCTCGCGCCGGACGGCGGCTATGAGTTAACCGTCCACGACGCGCTGCAGAATTTTCCCGGTGATGATGAGACCGAAAACGCCGCGCGCATGAACCGCGTGCTGGAAAAAATCATCCGCACCGCGCCGGAGCAGTACATGTGGACTTTGCGCTGGTTTAAAACCCGCCCGCCGGGGGAAACCGCGCCGTATTCCTGAAACCGTGATGGCGGGAGGAAAGTGGCGGCGACGGGCGGCAGGCCTCTCCGGCCGCCCGCCGCCGT
>RKSH01000073.1 GCA_007570945.1 Gammaproteobacteria bacterium
CGCCCGCCGGTGACGCCGGGCCACACCGCCGGCATCGCCCCGCCTCGGTCTTCCACCCGCTCCCGCTTCCGCCGGCGACGAACCGGGGTTGCGGCATCAACGGAATTGGACGCCCGGGGCATGGGCGTTTTATAGCACGGCGGCGGTTGGCGGCATCAATATCACTGTTGCAACGTTGGCGGTGACGGTGTCGGCATTGCCGCTGATGGTCACGGTGCCTGCTTTTCGATTTTTTCCAGGCATTGCGCCCGCTCTGTGGCGTCGGTTAACCGGCGGCACTGGTTAAGTTCGGAGCGTGCTTGTTTGCGCTCAATTCGATCCAGGCACTGCGCCCTTGCCGAAGTGTCGACCAATCCGCGACAGCGTTCGACTTGTTTGCCTTCTTTCGTGCAGGTTTTTTCGTAAAAATGACGAAATTCTTCCACCTGCATTTTTTTGGTGAACTCAGGGTCCAGCAACAAATCCCTGCAGGATTCTTTCTTTTTGACGTTGTGGTAAATCCCCCCGCCCACCAAAACCGGCAGGCAGGCGTTCAGGGTCAAGGCGGCGCAGACCAGCAGCGCCGGGGCGAACGTGGTTTTCATGGTCAATCTCCTGTTTGGTGAGTGCGTTTGTGGCGCAAGGCACCGGGTCTTGCACTCAACAACAGGAGTTGTGGATCCCACGTATTCCCCCGGAACCCGGGCGCGACCCGGAATCCAAGTGGGGTTTTGTATTCGGCGGGAGGCCCGACAGGCGGGACTCCTGCTGTTGATTGCCGGCGCAGTATCCGCCGTGCGGCGATGAAAGTCAAGCCGGCCGGCGTTGACCGACCACCACGGCCCGGGGTATGTTGGGGGCGCACTCAACCAACCGGAGGATCCCCATGTTCCGATTCGCAATGCGCGTCGCCGCGCCGGCGGCCTTGGTGTTTGCCGTTTCCACAGTGAGCGGTTGCGCCGTCCTCTCCCGCGGCGACCTGAAAAGGCAGGGCCAGTCCCAGCAAGTCACCCTGGAAGCCGTCCACAGCGGCGCCGACATCGCCGAGCGCGCCGCCCGCACCGCAAGCGAGGGCAATGCCGCGGTGCTCAGCGCCCAGCCCGATACCAAAGTCGTGGTGCAACCGCTGGAAGTGGAGGAACGCGTCACGGTGGTGGAAAAAATCATTGAGGTCCCGGTGTATGTGGACCGCAAAACCGGCGCGCAAACCGTCGGCGCGTGCCGCATCGTCCGCAGTCTGGCGACGGTCAAGTTGCGCGTGGGACAGAGTATTGAGCTCAGAGCCACGGATGCCGAGCCCGGTTTCTACCGGGTCACCGAATGGCTTGACGGTAATTACCGTTCCATCTACGTCAACCCCGGCGACCGCTTGCGCCACTGCCCGTCCACCGGCGAACTTAATGCCCGGGGGATTCTCTTTCGGGTGGCGCCGGGTTAGCGACGCCGGCGGTGCTACACTTGCCATGTGAAACGCAGCGACTCCACCGCCGGCCGTCTGGATGGCGCGCGGGTTTTGGTTTACAGCCATGACAGTTTCGGACTGGGGCACTTGCGCAGATGCCGGGCGATTGCGCATTCGCTGGTGGAGCGTTACAAGGGTTTGTCGGCGTTGATTCTTTCCGGCTCGCCGATTATCAGCAGTTTTGATTTTCGCGCGCGGGTGGATTTTGTGCGCATTCCGGGCGTGATTAAATTGCACAACGGAAAGTACACCTCCCTCAGCCGCCACATTGACCTGAGGCAGACGCTGGCCATGCGCGCCTCCATTATTCACTCCACCGCGTCGGCTTTCCGGCCGCATCTTTTTTTGGTGGACAAGGAACCCCTAGGACTCGGCGGCGAGGCCACCGACACCCTGGCCATGCTCAAAACCCAAGGCGCCGCCACGGTGCTCGGCATGCGCGACGTGATGGACGACACCGGGGCGCTGGCGCGCGAGTGGGAGGAAAAGCGTGTGGCGCCGGCGTTGCGCGAGTTGTATGACAAGTTGTGGGTTTACGGCCCGCCGATCATGGGCAACCCCATGGAGGGCCTCGCCGTGCTGCCGGCGGTGCGGCACAAGATGACCCACACCGGCTACCTGCGCCGCCAACTGCCGCAGAGTCACGGCGACAGCGCGCCGCCGGCCGGGATGGAACAACCGTTTATTTTAATCACCGCCGGCGGCGGCGGTGACGGCGCCGACATGATGGACTGGGCGATGCGCGCGTACGAACTTGCGCAACAGCGCGGCGAGAAAAAACTTCTGCCCGCCCTCGCCGTGCTGGGCCCGTTCATGCCGCCGCCGGCGCAGCGGCGGTTTCGTGAACGCGCGGCGCGCATCGCCAATCTGCAAACCCTCACCTTTGACAGCCGCATTGAGTTTCTGATGGCGCGCGCCGCCGGCATGGTGGCCATGGGTGGCTACAACACTTTTTGTGAAATTCTTTCGCTGGACAAGCGCGCGCTGTTAGTGCCGCGCACCCGGCCGCGCCGCGAACAATTAATTCGCGCCCAGCGCGCGCAACGCCTCGGGCTGGTGACGATGCTGGACGAAACCGAGATGCGCGACACCGAACAAATGCTGAACGCACTGCTGGCGCTGCCGGCGCAGCCGCCGCCGTCACGCAGCGCGGTGGCCGGACTGATGTCAGGCCTGGACGTGGTCAACCGCGAGGTGAAAATGATGGTCGGCGCGCGCATCAGGCCGAAGCGCAGTGCACAAACCGCGGCCGCCGGACCGTGAATCCAACCGCGCTGGTGGTGGTGCAGCACCTGCTCGGCAGCGGCCACCTGCGCCGGGCGGTACTCTTAGGCCGTGCCCTGGCGGATGCAGGCATGCAAGTGACGGTTGCATCCGGTGGAATGCCGCTGGCCGGGTTAAACATGGCGGGAATTAATTTTGTGCAACTGCCGCCGGTGCGCGCCGCGGATGCCGCGTTCAGTGCACTGGTGGACGCAGACGGCAATGCGGTGGACGAAACATGGCGCGCTGGGCGGCGGCGCGCGCTGCTGGCGTGCTTTGATTCGGCGCGGCCGGATTTGCTGGTGCTGGAAACTTTCCCTTTCGGGCGGCGCAAGATGCGTTTTGAACTGCTGCCGCTGCTGGCGCGCGCCGAACAGGCAAAAAAAAAACCGCGCATCGTCTGTTCAGTGCGCGACGTGCTGCAGCAGCGCAAACCGTCGCACAGCGCCGAGAGCGCGGAATGGGCGAACCGCTATTTTGATGCGGTGTGGGTGCACGGCGATGAAAAATTTATTCCGCTGCGCGACTCCTTTCCGGTGGACCAACTGCGCGTCGCCGTCACCCACACCGGTTATCTTTACGGCCACCGCGGCGCGGTTGGCGGTGAGGGTGAGGACGAGGTTATCGTTTCCACCGGCGGCACCGATGCCGCCGGCCGCGCGCTTTATGACGTCGCCTCGGCCGCCGCCGAGGCCGACCATGAAAAAACCTGGCGCATTCTCATGGCTCGCGGCGCGGCGCATCAAAAACGGCGGCGGCCCGCCGGCCGCGCGCGGGTGGAAAACAACCGCGCCGACTTTCCGCAACTGTTGCGCAACTGCGCGGTGTCGGTGTCGCGCGCCGGCTGCAACACCGTGCTCGACCTGCTCAGCGCCCGCGCCCGCGCGGTGTTGGTGCCGTTTGAAGAGCACGGTGAAACCGAACAACTGCAGCGCGCAACCCGCATCAGTAAAACCGGCCGCGCCGTCCTGCTGAGAGAACGCGCCCTCACCCCCGCCGCCCTCACCAAAGCCGTCACCAAAGCCGCCAACGCCCCGCGCCCGGCAAAAACCGCCGTCAACATGAACGGCGCGACAGCATGCGCCGCGCTTGCGGAGGAAATATTGCGGCGGCGCGGCTGACGATGGCGGGTGGTAATATGGGGCGATGAACCTCCCGCCTTTTTCCGGCCAGGCGCGCGGCGAAAAAACGTTTGCGCGCCGCCAGCACCAGAACCGGGGCCATGCCGCCGCCCGCCGGGCGGCGTGAGCGCAAGCCGTGGTGACGGAGACTCCCCTGGCCGGCCTCCACCGTGAGTTGGGGGCGAAATTTGTTGACTTTGCCGGGGTGTCGCTGCCGGTGCATTTTGCCGATGGAATTTTGCGCGAGCATTTGCATGTACGGCGGGCGGCGGGTTTGTTTGATGTTTCGCACATGGGGCAGATTGCGGTGCGCGGCGGTGCGGTTGCGGCGGCATTGGAGAGTTTGTCGCCGGCGGATTTTGCCGGGCTGGCGGCCGGGCGGCAGCGTTACGCGCTGTTCACCAACGACGGCGGCGGCATTGAGGATGACTTCATGGCGGCCAACGCCGGCGATTATTTCTACCTGGTGGTAAACGCGGCGCGCAAGGAGCACGACCTGGCGCGCATGCGCGAGCGCATCGGCGGCGATTGTGACATACAATGCCTGGCCGGCCGCGCGCTGCTTGCATTGCAGGGACCGCAGTCGGCGGCGGCGCTGGCGCAACTGGCGGAGTCGCCGGCGGAGTCGCCGCAGCGGTTGACATTCCTCGGCGCCGGCGAGTTCACCCTCGGCGACGTGCGCTGTTTTGTCAGCCGTTCCGGCTACTGTGGCGAGGACGGTTTTGAAATCTCGCTGCCCGCCGCCGACGCCGAGCAATTTGCGCGGCGCCTGCTCGGGGATGCGCGGGTGCGGCCGGCCGGACTCGGCGCCCGCGACTCGTTGCGCGTTGAAGCCGGGCTGTGCCTGTACGGCAGCGACATGGACGCCGCCACCAACCCGGTGGAGGCCGGGCTTGGTTTTGCGGTCGCCAAAGCGCGGCGGCCGGGCGGCGCAAGAAGCGGCGGTTTCCCCGGCGCGGCGGTGATTTTTGACGCGCTGGCCCGCGGCGCCGGGCGGGCGCGGGTCGGTTTGTTGCCCGCGGGCCGCGCGCCGGTACGTGCAGGCGCCGAACTGGTGGACGCCGCCGGCGCAACCGTCGGCGTGGCCACCAGCGGCACTTTCGGCGCCAGCGTCGGCGGGCCGGTGGCCATGGGGTATGTGCGCGCCGGGCTGCAGGCGCCGGGCACCGCCCTCGGCGCGGTGGTGCGCGGCAAAACCCTGCCGGTCACCGTCGCCGCGTTGCCGTTCACCGCGCACCGCCACCACCGAACCACAACCACCTAAGGAGGCACCATGTCCGAGACAAAATTCACCAGCGACCACGAGTGGGCGCGCAAAGAAAACGGCACCGCCGTCGTCGGCATCACCGATTACGCCCAGGAGCAGCTGGGCGAGTTGGTTTTTGTGGAACTGCCGGCGGTGGGCGCCGCCGTCACCCAAGGCGGGGAGGCGGCGGTGGTGGAATCGGTGAAGGCGGCCGGCGAAGTGAAGTCGCCGCTCAGCGGAACCGTCACCGAAGTAAACACCGCGCTGGTGGACGACCCGGGCACGGTCAACCGGGACGCCGCCGGCGCCGGCTGGATTTACAAAATGCAACCGTCGGCGCCGCAGGAGTTCGACTCGCTGCTGGATGCGGATGCGTACAATGCGCTGGTGGAGTCGGCGGGGTGAACAACGGTGATGCCGGGGTCGAAAATGACGGTCGCGACGTTAAAAACGACGGTGCAATGAACGCCAACCGCAAACCGCGCGCCCTGGCGCAATTGGAAAGCGCCGACGACTTCAGCCGCCGCCACATCGGCCCCGACGGTGAACAGTGCAAAGCCATGCTGCGCGCGCTGGGGCTCGGCAGCATGGAGGAGTTGGTGGAGCGCGTCATCCCGCGCGCCATTCGCACCACCGCGCCGTTCCACCTGCCACCCCCCATGAGCGAGCGCGAAACCATCACCTGCCTGCGCCGCATGCGCGAGCGCAACCGCATTTTCATTTCCATGATCGGCATGGGCTACCACGGCTCGGTGCTGCCCGGGGTCATCCGCCGCAATGTGCTGGAAAACCCCGGCTGGTACACCGCCTACACGCCCTACCAGGCCGAGGTCAGCCAGGGGCGGCTGGCGGTGCTGCTGAGTTTTCAGCAGATGGTGATGGACCTCACCGGCATGGAACTGGCCAACGCCAGTTTGCTGGACGAGGCCACCGCCGCCGCCGAGGCCATGGCCACGGCGCTGCGGGTGTCGGGCAGCGAGTCCGACACTTTTTTTGTCGCCGCCGACTGCCACCCGCAAACCATCGCCGTGGTGCAAACCCGCGCGCGCGCCTTCAACCTTAGAGTCACCGTCGGTGAAGCCGGGGCGGCCGGCGACGGGGACTGTTTCGGCGCGCTGCTGCAATACCCGGCCAGCGGCGGCGCGGTGGCGGACATCGCGCCGGTGATTAAAAAGGTGCGGCAGCGCGGCGCGGTGGCGGTGGTGGCCAGCGACCTGCTCGCCCTCACCCTGCTCAAGCCGCCGGGCGAGATGGGCGCCGACATCGTGGTTGGCAGCGCGCAGCGTTTCGGCATGCCTCTGGGCTACGGCGGCCCGCACGCCGCTTTCTTCGCCGCCCGCGCCGCTTACCGCCGCAACATTCCGGGGCGCATCATCGGCGTATCGGTGGACGCGCGCGGCAAACCGGCGCTGCGCATGGCGCTGCAAACCCGCGAACAGCACATCCGCCGCGAGAAGGCGACCAGCAACATCTGCACCGCACAGGTTCTGCTGGCGATTATCTCGGCGCTGTACGCCTGCTACCACGGCCCCGGCGGCCTGCGCGCCATCGCCGAGCGGGTGCACCGCATGGCGCGCATTTTGGCCCTGGGCCTGGCGCGCATGGGCTTCACCGTCACCCACGATGCATTCTTCGACACCGTCACCGTGCATGTGCGCGGGCAGGCCGCGCGCATCGCCGCCCGCGCCCGCGAGTCGCGCATCAACCTGCGCGTGGTGGACAGCGACCGCCTCGGCATCGCGCTGGACGAGACCACCCGCCGCGCCAACCTCGGCGCGCTGTGGCGCGTCTTCCACACCGGCAAAAGCACCGCGCTGGACGTCGGCCGACTGGACGCCGAGTTGCGCGGCGGCGACAACATTCCGGCCGCGCTGCGCCGCACCAGCCCCTACCTGCAGCATGCGGTGTTCAACAGTTACCACTCGGAAACGCGCATGCTGCGCTACCTGCGTGAACTGTGCGCCAAGGACATCGCCCTGGACCGCGCCATGATTCCCCTTGGCTCGTGCACCATGAAACTAAACGCCACCACCGAGATGCTGCCGGTGACCTACCGCCAGTTCAGCGCGCTGCATCCCTTCGCGCCGCTTGACCAGGTGCAGGGCTACCAGCAGTTGTTTGAAGAGTTGGAGACGATGCTGTGCGATGTCACCGGCTTTGACGCCGTCTCGCTGCAGCCCAACGCCGGCAGCCAGGGCGAATACGCCGGCCTGCTGTGCATCAAACGCTACCACGCCGAGCGCGGCGATGCGCGGCGCAACCTGTGCCTCATCCCGTCCTCGGCCCATGGCACCAACCCGGCCAGCGCGGTGATGGCCGGGATGACGGTGATGACCGTGGACTGCGACGCCAGCGGCAACGTGGACACCGCCGACCTCGAACAAAAAGCGCGCGACCACCGCGACACCCTGGCCGCGCTGATGATCACCTACCCGTCCACCCACGGCGTGTTTGAGGAGGCCATCGTGGACATCTGCAAAATCATCCACGACAACGGCGGCCAGGTTTACCTGGACGGCGCCAACCTGAACGCGCTGCTCGGCCACTGCCGGCCGGGCGAGATCGGCGCCGATGTGTCGCACATGAACCTGCACAAAACGTTCTGCATCCCCCACGGCGGCGGCGGCCCCGGCATGGGCCCCATCGGCGTCAAACAGCACCTCGCGCCCTACCTCCCGGACCACCCGCTGGTGGAGGGCGTGAACCCGGCGGCCAGCGAAAGCGGCACCATCGGCCCGGTCGCCGCCGCGCCGTGGGGCAGCGCCGGCATTCTCGCCATTTCCTGGGCCTACATCGCCATGATGGGCGCCGCCGGTTTGCGCCGCGCCACCGAAGCCGCCATTCTCAACGCCAACTACATCGCCGCGCGCCTGGCTGAACATTACCCGGTGGTTTACACCGGCGCCGGCGGCATGGTGGCGCACGAATGCATCGTTGACCTGCGGCCGCTGAAAGAAACCAGCGGCGTCACCGTGGAGGACGTGGCCAAACGCCTGGTGGACTACGGCTTCCACGCGCCCACCATGTCATGGCCGGTGGCCGACACGCTCATGATTGAGCCCACCGAAAGCGAATCCCAACAGGAGTTGGACCGCTTCTGCGATGCCATGATTTCCATCCGCAAAGAAATCGCCGAAATAGAAACCGGGCGGGCGGACCCCGAAGACAACCTGTTGCGCCACGCCCCCCACACCCACGACCTGCTCATCGC
>RKSH01000223.1 GCA_007570945.1 Gammaproteobacteria bacterium
TCGGCCAGCACCTCGTCGATGCCGGTTTCAATGATGGCCTCTTCCAGTTCGTCGGCGTCCACATTGCGCGCCAGGGAAAAGTTCGCCGGCAGCGGCGCGGCGCCGTCCAGTTTGGTCAGGCGGCGGTATAAAAAAACGCGGTCGCGGTTCTCATGCAAACTCTGCACCACCGCCCGGCGGTTGCGCAGCGGCATGGTTTCAATGTGTTTGATGTTGGCGTAGATGTTTTCCAGTGATGAGAAACGGTTGATTAACAGTCCGGCGGTTTTTACGCCGATGCCGGCGGCGCCGGGAATATTGTCGGCACTGTCGCCGGCCAGGGCCAGGAAATCGGCGACCTGCGGCGGCGCGACGCCCAGCAGGCGGTGAAGTTGCGCGGCGTCACAGACACGGTCGCGGCACGGATCCCATAATTCGTCGTCCGCGCCCACCAGTTGCGCGATGTCCTTGTCCGAGGTGACGAAAGTGAAGCGGAAATTTTCCCCGCCGTTGGCGCGGTGGCGGCGCGCCATGCTGGCCAGGTAATCGTCGGCCTCAAACCCATCACCGCCGGCCATGGCGATGCCCATGCCCCGGGTCAGGGTTTCGCACAGCGGAAATTGCGCGCGCAACTCCGGCGGCGCCGGGTCGCGGTTGGCTTTGTAGGGCGGGAACAGTTTTCTGCGGAAGGAATTTTTCAGCCCGCCGTCAAAGGCCACGGCGATGTGGCGCGGCTGCAGGCGCGCCAGCAGTCCGCACAAAAACCGCGCGTAACCATAAACCGCGTTCAACGGGCGCCCGTGGTCGTCGGCGATGTCCGGCGGCAGCGAGTGCCAGGCGCGGAAAATTAAAACGCTGGCGTCAATGAGAAATGCGTGCGACACGGCGCGCTGTCAGCGTTTCGCCCGGCCGGCAAAACACCGCGCATGAAAAAAGAAAAAATACAAACCGGCCGCAACCATGGGCAGACTCAGCAACTGCCCCATGGTCAGCCAGTGAAAGGCGATGAACTGCAGGTGGGCGTCCGGCTCGCGCGCGAACTCCACAATGAAACGCAGCACGCCGTAGGCGGCGAGAAACATGCCCAAAACTTTTCCCGCCGCCCGCGGCCGCGCCGAGTAAACCCACAGCAGCGCGAACAGCGCCACGCCCTCAAGCGCGGCCTCGTACAGTTGCGACGCATGGCGCGCCACATGGTCCACCGCCGGGAACACCATGCCCCAGGGCAGGTCGGTGGGGCGCCCCCACAGTTCCTGGTTGATGAAGTTGCCCAGGCGCCCGGCGAACAGTCCCACCGGCACCAGCGGCGCCAGAAAGTCGGCCACCGCAACCGCGCTGCGGCGGCTGATGCGCGCAAACAGCCACACGCCGGCGGCGACGCCGAGCAGGCCGCCGTGAAAAGACATGCCGCCCTGCCACACGAAAAAAATCTCCAGCGGGTGGCGCGCATACCAGGCGAAGTTGTAGAACAGGCAGTAGCCCAGCCGTCCGCCGATAATCACGCCGGCGATGATGTAAGCAGTCATGTCCCACACTTGCTGCGCGCGCCAGCCGCTGCCGGGGCGCCGCGCGCGCATGACGCCAAGTCCCAGTCCGCCGGCGAAGCCGATGAGATACATCAGCCCGTACCAGTGCACCGCAAAGTCGCCGATGGTGAAGGCGACCGGGCTGAACTGCGGGTGGACCAGCATGAATTAAAAAACGCCGGCGGAAAAGAGAAACGGATGGGCGAGTCCGGCGAGCGCGAACAGAATAAAACCGAGCAGGGCGACGGTGAGGTCTTTGCCGAGCGGCTGTCTGCCGCCGAAAGCCGCGCCGCGCCGGTTGAGGGAGAACATTGCGAACAGCGCGAACAAACCGAAGCCGCCGAACAGCGCCGCCGATGCCAGGTCGCCGTTGCTGAGCAGGTGCGCCGCGCTCCACAGCGCCACGCCCCACAGCATCGGGTGGCGCGTCACGCGCTTCAGATTGGTCGGCAGGCCGGTTGCGGCAAAGCCGACCATCGCCGCCAACATCAGCGGCATCGCCGCATCCGCGCCCCACGGCGGCGGTTGCCACAGCGGCACGAACGGCGCCGCCGCCTTGCCGCCGACAATCAGCGCCAGCGCGGCGAATGAACTAAGCGCGAAAACCAGACGGTAACGTTTAAGGCCGAGCACGTCGATTAACTTTTCCCTGGCGCCCGGCAGCGACGGCGCCAGGTGCACCGCGACGAACAACACCATGCCGGCGATGAGCATGTTCACCGCGTCACCGTCCGCGCCACACGGGCCTGCGTTTCTCGGCAAAAGCGCGCGGCCCTTCGCGCGCGTCTTCGGAGTGCAGCATGGCCTGGTAGACCGGCAACTTTCCACTACGCATCAGCGCATAGCTGCCGGTGATGCCCAGATGCCCGGTGGCGCGCGCCACCTCCTTGACCGCGGCCACCGCCAGCGGCGCGGCGTTGACAATGTCGGCGGCCATGGCGCGCGCGCTGTCCATCACTTGCGCGGCGGCGGCCACGCGGTTTACCAGGCCCCAGCGCATGGCTTCGGCCGCGCTGAGGCGGCGGCCGGTGAGCAGCATTTCCATGGCCACCGCCATCGGCAGCCGGCGCGGCAAGTGGAGGGCGGCGGCATCGGCGAGGACGCCGACAAAAACCTCTGGCAGAAAAAATTCCGCATGGTCGGCGGCCACCACCAGGTCGGCGGCCAGCGCCAGTTCAAAACCGCCGCCCACCGCAAAACCGTTCACCGCCGCAATCACCGGCTTGTTCAAGTTGGGCAACTCGGTGATGCCGCCGAAACCGCCGGCGCCGTAGTCGGCGTCGTAGGCTTCGCCATCGGCCGCGGCTTCCAAATCCCAGCCGGCGCAGAAAAATTTTTCCCCGGCGCCGCGCAAAATGGCGACGCGCAAATTCGGGTCGTCGCGGAACCCGGCGAACACCTCGCCCATGGCGCGGCTGGTGGCGGCGTCGATGGCGTTGGCCTTGGGCCGCGCAAGCGTCACCTCTAAGATGGCGCCGTCGCGTTTGGTTTGCACAGTGTCACTCATGGTTTTGTTCTCAGCCGCAACAGCGCGTCCACCGCCACCGCGCCGCGCGGCAGGGCGAACAGCGGGTTCACGTCCAATTCCACCAGCCGCGCCGCATGCCGCTCGGCAAATGCCGCCACCGCCAGTGCCGCCGCCACCAAGGCATCCCGGTCGGCGGCGGGACCGCCGCGCGCGCCCTGCAACACCGGCGCCATGGCCAGTCTGGCGACGGCATCGGCGACTTCAGCCTCGCCGGTCGGCAAGAGCAAGGATACCGCATCCCGCCGCTGCTCGGCCCACACGCCGCCGCCGGCGATGGTGAGCGCCGGGCCGAACACCGAATCATTGCGCGCGCCGAGCAGCAGTTCGGCCAGTGGCGGCGGCGCCATGGCTTCCACTAAAAACCGTTCACTGAGTCCGGACATCGCCGCCACGGCCGCCGCAACCTCGGCCTCGCTCTGCAGATTCAAGCGCACCGCGCCCGCTTCGGTTTTGTGCGCGAGGTCCGCCGCCACCGCTTTCACCGCCACCGGGAAACCGATTTCCACAGCGGTGGCGCAGGCGTCGCCGGCGCTGCACAATTTGCCGGGCGGGAAGGCGAGGCCGGCGGCTATGAGTGCGGTGCGGCTTTGCCAGAGGTCCAGAATGGTGGTTTGGACCTCGGGAACGGTGACGTCACCGTCGGAGATGGTGACTCCGACGTCGGAAATGGTGACGTCACTGTCACAGTCGTCGGCCCGGGCGCCGATAATGTTGACGGTGCGGTCCACTCTTTCCTGTGCGCGGTGAATGTCGGCGGCGGCGCGGATGGCGTGCAGGCATTCCTCCATGCCTTGCATCGGCGCGATGTCGCTTTGGAGGAGTTGGCGGCGGATGTCCGGCGGCATGGTTTCGGGCAGGATGGAAGTGACAACGCCGCGCGTTTTGCTCTCAGTGACGGCGTTGGTGAAGGCGCCGCAGGTTAAACGCCATGCGCGGTCGTCGCAGCGGTCGCCGCGCGGGAAGTCCATCACCTTCAGCGTCACCGCCTGCGCGCCATCGCACACGGCGGCGAAACAACGCTGCTGTGCTTCGGGGTCGCCCCAGATGTAGGTGTGGTAGTCCAGCGGGTTGGCGAGGGCGACGCGCGGGCCGAGCACCGCGGATAATTCTTTTTGCTGTGCGGCGCTGAGGGGCGGCAGGTCAATGTGCAGCCGCTCGGCAAGGTCGGCCACCGCGGCGGCCTCACCGCCGGAGCAGCTAATGGAGGCGGCCGAGGCCTCGGGCAGCGCGCCGTGCACGAAAAGAAATTTCAGCGCCTCCAAAAACTGCGGCACGCTGTGCACGCGGGCGATGCCGAAGCGTTGAAAAAAAGAATCATAAAGTTCATCGCGGCCGCTGAGCGCGCTGGTGTGGCTAAGCGCGGCTCGGGCGCCGAGTTTTGATGCGCCGGACTTGAGCGCCACCAGCGGCACTTTGCGCTCAAGCGCGGCCCTGGCGGCGGCGCCCAGGGCGCGCGCGTCGCTGACGCCTTCAAAGTGCAGGCCGATGGCCTTGACGCGGCGGTCGTCCAGCAGCGCATGCACGAAGTCCGGAAGTTGCAACGCCGCCTGGTTGCCGGCCGCGATGAGGTGGGTGATGGGCAGCGAGCGCCGCTGCATGGAGAAGGTGAGGCTGAGGTTGCCGCTTTGGGAGATGATGGCGACGCCGGCGTCCACCGCCGCGCCACCGTGCTGGTCGGGCCACAGCGTTGCGCCGTCCACGTAATTAAGTACGCCGTAACAGTTTGGCCCCACCAGCGCCATGTCGGCCGCCGCCGCCACCAGACGCGTCTGGAGCATTTTGCCGGCCGCGCCGCACTCGGCGAATCCGGAGGCGTAGCACACCGCGCCGCCGGCGCCGCGTTTGGCAAGTTGGGCGACAACCGCGATGCTGGCCTCGGCGTTGACGGCGACGAATGCGGCGTCCGGCGCGGCCGGCAAATCGTCCACCGAACGGTGGCAGCGGCGGCCGCCGAGGGTTGCGCGGCGCGGGTGCACCGGCCACAACTCGCCGCGGTAGCCGGCGCGCTCGCTTTGGCGGAGCACCTCGGCGGCCAGGTCGCCGCCAATCACCGCCACCGAGGCCGGCGCCAGCAGGCGCCGCAGGTTGCGCGTGCGGGCGCCGCGGTCCACGGCGTTATTCCAGCGGGCGCAGCATGGCGCGCGAGATAATGTGGCGCTGGATTTCGCTGGTGCCTTCCCAAATGCGCTCGACGCGGGCGTCGCGCCAGATGCGCTCCAGGGGAAAATCGCGCATTAAACCCATGCCGCCGAAAATTTGAATCGCCTGGTCGGCGACGCGGGCGAGCATTTCGGTGGTGTACAGTTTCGCCATGGCGGCGTCGCTGTCGCTCATGCGGCCGCGGTCGTGCAGCCAAGCGGCGCGCAGGGTGAGCAACTCGGCGGCGGCCAGTTCGGTGGCCATGTCGGCGAGCTTAAACGAGACGCCCTGAAACCCGCCGATGGCGCGGCCGAATTGTTTGCGCCGCGCGGCCCAGTCCACGGCCAGGTCCAGCGCGCGCTGTGCGCGGCCGAGGCACATGGCGGCGACCTGCAGGCGGGTGGTGGCGAGCCACTGGTTGGCGACGCTGAAGCCGTGGTGCTGTTCGCCGAGCACTTGGGAGGCCGGCACGCGGCAGTTGTCAAACTCAAGGATGCAGTTGTGGTAGCCGGCATGGGAGACGCTGCGGTAGCCGGGGCGGATGGTGAAGCCGGCGGTGTTTTTGTCCACCAGAAAAGCGGTGATTTTTTTTCGCGGTCCGCGCGCGGTCCGTTCTTCGCCGCTGGCGGCGAACAAAATCACGTAGTCGGCGATGTCGGCGTGGCTGATGAAATGCTTGGCGCCATTGATGAGATAGTCGCCATTGTTTTTGACCGCGGCGGTTTTCATGGAGCGCAAGTCGGAGCCGGCCTCGGGTTCGGTCATCGCCAAACATTCCACGCGCTCGCCGCGGATGGTGGGCAGTAGGTATTCCTCCACCTGCGCGCCGCGGCAGGCCTGCAGAATGTTGCTGGGGCGCGCCACCAGATACTGCAGCGCAAAAGACGCGCGGCCGAGTTCGCGCTCCATCAGGGTGAGGGTCACGCTGTCCAGTCCGCCGCCGCCGAGGTCTTCGGGCATGTTGGCGGCGTACAAGCCCTGCGCGATGGCGCGCTGTTTAATTTGCCGCGCAAGTTGCGGGCGCACCTCGTTGCTCCGCTCCACCTCCTCCTCAAAAGGGTACAACTCGCGCTCCACAAAAGCGCGCACGGTCTTGACCAGCAGCTTTTGTTCTTCGCTGAGGCTGAAGTCCATGGCCGAAGTTTAACCGGCGGCGTTCTGCCGGCGCGCGCGGCTTTCGCGCAGCACTTTGCCGGCGCCGGCGTTCTCGGCCGCCAGCGCCTCCAAAATTGCGACGAGGCAGTTGTCGCGCCGCCGTTCCAACTCGCGCAGGCTGCGGCCGGCGGTTTGTTGGGCGACGCCGTCGGCCATGGCGTCAATTAATTTTTCCTCCATGGGCGGCGCCGGCAGTTTGCTCCACGGAAACAATTGCGGGTCAAAGTGGCGCAGGGTGTGGCGCATGCCGCCGGCGCCGCCGGCCAGATGAAAAATCATGCACACGCCCCACAGCGCCCAGCGCAATCCCGGGCCGTGGGTGATGGCGGCGTCCAACTCCTCGGTGGTGGCGGCGCCCTCGTTCACCAGATGCAGCGCCTCGCGCCACAGCGCCTCCTGCAGGCGGTTGGACAAGAACCCCGGCACTTCGGCGCGCACCCGCAGCGGATGCATGCCGATGGAACGGTAAAAGTTCACCGCCGCATCAACATGCGCGGCATCGGTTTGCCGGCCGCCCAGCACCTCCACCAGCGGCAGCAGATAGACCGGGTTAAACGGATGGCCGACGACGATGCGCTGCGGGTGGCGGCAGCCGGCCTGGAAGTTGCTCGGCAACAGGCCTGAGGTGCTGGAGGCGATGACGGTGCCGCGGTCGGCAAGGGCGTCCATTTGCGCGTGCAGTTCGCGCTTTAAGTCTTCGCGCTCCGGCGCGCACTCCTGAATAAAATCGGCCGCCCGGCACATCACCGCCAGGTCCGGCGCAAAGCGCAACCGCTCGCGCGATGCGCCCGCTGACAGGCCGAGCCGGGTGACCGCCGGCCAGGCGTTGTCCACCGCCTCGCGCAACCCGGCTTCTGCACCGGCGGCCGGATCCCAGGCGATGACATCCAGCCCGTGGGCAAGGCAGCGCGCCGTCCACCCGGCGCCGATAACGCCGCAGCCGGCGATGCCGACGGTTTGAATGGCGGCGGCGGTCATCAAGCGCGCTTGGTCAACTTTAATTTTTCCCGCGCCTGTTGCGGGCCTAGAACGACGGCGCCCATGTTTTCAACAATGGCGCGGGCGCGGGCGACCAATTGCGCGTTGTCGGCGAACACGCCTTTGCTCAGGTAAAGGTTGTCCTCCAAGCCGACCCGCACATGGCCGCCGAGCAGAACCGCCTGCGCGGCCATGGGCATCTGCATGCGGCCGATGCCGAAGCCGGCCCACACCGCACCGGCGGGCAATGCGTCGGCCAGGGTTTTCATGGTGGCGGTGTCGGCCGGCGCGCCCCAGGGAATGCCGAGGCACAACTGAAACATCGGCGGCGCGTCGATCAGTCCCTCTTTAATTAATTGTTTGGCAAACCACAGGTGGCCGCTGTCGAAAATTTCCACCTCCGGGCGCACGCCGAGCTGCTGAATGCGCCGCGCCATGGCGCGCAGGTGGTCGGGGACATTCACCATCACGTAACGGTCGTCGCCGAAGTTCATGCTGCCGCAGTCCAGCGTGCAGATTTCCGGCAGCAGTTCCTCCACATGGGCGAGGCGTTCCAGCGGCGGGATGAGGTCGCTGCCGGGGCCGGGTTTGCCGAGGTCGGTGTCGTCGTTCAGCACATAGTCGCCGCCCATGCCGGCGGTGAGGTTGATGACCATGTCCACGCCGGAGTCGCGGATGCGCGACACCACTTCGCGGTACAGCGCGATGTCGCGGCTGCCCTGGCCATTTTCGGGGTCGCGCACATGGCAGTGCACTATGGCCGCCCCGGCCTCGGCCGAGGCGATGGCGGCGCCGGCGATTTCCTCCGGCGTCACCGGAATGGCCGGATGCTTGCCGACACTGTCGGCGGAACCGGTGACGGCGCAGGTGATGAAAACTTCGGGATTCATTTTTGTTTTCCTGTGGGCTGGGTGGCGGCGGCTAGGGCCG
>RKSH01000180.1 GCA_007570945.1 Gammaproteobacteria bacterium
TGACGGTGGCGACGTCAAAAGTGGCTACGCTGACGTCGAAAATGGTGACCCCGACGACGGAAACGGTGTCCCCGCCCTCACTCCCGCCCGAAAATTCTCCGCAGCCATTTCGGCACCCGGGATTTTTGCGGTTGCGGTTTGGCCGTGCAGGGGGCGGCGGCGGCGGGCGCTGAGCCGGGGAGGAAAGGCAGGGTGAGGGCGCCGGGGCAGTTGCGGTCGGCGCGCAGGCCGCTGGCCGGGTCGACCAAGGCGGTTTCAATGGCGGCCGGCGCGCGCACCGCCGGGGCGGCGGATTGCAGGCCTTGCATCAGGCGCGCCCACACGCGCATGGCGCCGCCGGCGCCGCTTAAGCCGGTGGGCTTGTTGTCGTCGCGGCCCACCCACACGATGGCCAGCAGGCCGCCGCTGAAGCCGGCGAACCAACTGTCGCGGTAGTCGTCGGTGGTGCCGGTTTTGCCGGCCAGGTGGGCGGCTTTGGTGAAGGTGCGGCCGAGGGTGCGGGCGGTGCCGGTGCGCACCGACTCCTCCAGCGCAAACCGCAACAGGTGCACCGGGCCGGGCGCCACCACCTGCTCGGCGCCGGGCAGGTAGCGCGCCAGCGGCTTCTGCTCGCCGGTGGTCACGTTAAGAATGGCGCGCAGCGGGATGCGGCGGCCGCCGCCGGCCAGCACCTGGTAAACCTGCGCCACCTCCAGCGGCGTCATGGGCAGTGCGCCGAGCAGCGCCGACGGGTAGGGTTTCACCGGCCGCCGCACGCCGAGCAACCCCAGCGTTTCAATGACCTCCGCCGGGCCCAGGTCCAGCCCCACCCGCACCGCCGGCAGGTTGTAGGAGCGCGCCAGCGCGGTCACTAACAGCGGCGTGCCGTGCAATTTTTTGTCGTAGTTGCGCGGCTGCCACACATCGCCGTCCTCGGTGCGCAGCCGCAACGGCTGGTCGCTGAGGGTGGTGGCGAGGGTGTAGCGGTCGGGCCGCGCCAGCGCGTTCAGGTAAATCACCGGCTTAATCAGCGAACCCACCGGGCGCAACGCATCCAGCGCGCGGTTGAAGCCGCGCATGCCGCCGCGCCCGCCGGCCAGCGCCAGCACCTCGCCGCCGGCATCGCCGCCGGCGCGCACCACCACCACCGCGCCTTGCAAACTGCCGGCCTCCATGCCGCGCGCCGATTCCAGTTGCGCCAGCACCGTGTCCAGCGCGGCTTCTGCGCGGCTTTGAATTTCCGGCGCCAGCGTGGTGTGAATGCGCAGGCCTTTGCGGCGCAGCGCGCTCTCGTCGTAATGGCGGCGCAACTGGCGTTTGACCAGGTCCAAAAACGCCGGCGCCGGGCCGGCGGCCTGGATTTCCCTGCCAATCACCGACAGCGGCCGGGCGCGCCATGCCTCGGCTTCGGCGGTTGAAATCAGGCCCAGTTCGGCCAGTTGGCGAATCACCAAATTGCGCCGCGCCAGCGCGCGCTCCGGATGGCGCAGCGGGTTGAACAGCGACGGGCCCTTGACCAGGCCCACCAGCAGCGCGACCTCGTGCAGTTCCAGTTCAATCAGCGGGCGGCCAAAATAAAAACGCGCGGCGAGGCCGAAACCGTGAATGGCGCGGTTGCCGGCCTGGCCCAGGTAAACCTCGTTCAGATAGGCCTCAAGAATCTCGTCCTTGTCGTAATGCAACTCCAGCAACAGCGCCATGGGCATTTCCAGCAACTTGCGCGGCAATGTGCGGCGCTTGGTCAGGTACAGGTTTTTCACCAGTTGCTGGGTCAGCGTGCTGCCGCCCTGGGTAAGTTCACCGCTGCGCAGATTCACCCACAGCGCGCGCGCCATGCCGCGAAAGTCCAGGCCGGGGTGGTGCAGGAAGTTGCGGTCCTCCACCGCCAGCAGCGCCTCCACCAGGCGCGGCGGCACCCGGCCCAGTTTAACCAGCGTGCGGTCCTGGTGGCGGCCGGTGCTGACGCTGCCGAGCAACAGCGGCTCCAGTCGCGGCGGCACGGCGGTTGCAGAACCCGCGGCGGCGGCGCCGTGGTAGACGCGGCTAATGCGGCCGCCGCTAAATTGCACGATGAAACGCTGCGACGGCATTTCCTCGTTCCACCACCGCCACGGCCGGGTGCGCACCGTCACCGCGCCCCGATCCACGCGAAAAGTGCCGGCGGTGAGGGCGCCTTGCGGCGCGCGGCGGTAGCCGATTTGCGCCAGTTTGCGGGTGAACTGCGGCAGCGAAAACGGCGCGCCCGGCGCCACCTCCTGCGGCCGCGAATACACATGCGCCGGCAACGCCCAGCGCTCGCCCTCAAACTTGCCGCGAATGGTGAGGTCCAGGTACACCAGCCCGGCCACCGCCGCCACTAACAACGCCAGGCCGATGCGCCCGCCGAGGTGGCGCGTCAGTGAGGGCGGTTTAAGCGCGCGGCGGAGGCGCAGCCTGTGTCTGCGGGCGACCAACTTAAATCGGGTCCGGCGGGTCCAGCGCCGCGCCGCAATTCCAGCACAGCGCAAAATTTTCCGGGCTGGACTCGCCGCAACCGCAGGTCACCTGGCCGCCGCCGGCGCGCCCGCATTCGTAGTCGCGCACCACGGCGCGGGCGCGCTCGCAGTCGGCGTCCTCCTCAAGCCACACCTCGGGCCAGGCGTGGGTGAACGGCAACTCGCCCACCGCGCCGATGGCGTTCTGGTTGAACACCTGGGCGCTGATGCCGGCCTGCGCCAGGCTGTGCTGCACCAGGTGCGCTTCCACCACGTCGCCGGCGGTGTAGATGCGCATCATCTCAGCGGTACAGGTGGCGGCGTGTCCACGGCACGTCATTGTCGTCACCGTGGGCGAACACCAC
>RKSH01000137.1:0-7500 GCA_007570945.1 Gammaproteobacteria bacterium
CATTGAAAATGCAGCCCTGAACCAAACCGACAAATGGGATTCCCTCGGCCATATTCAACTGATGATGGAAATAGAGGCGGTATTCGGCATTTCACCGGGCACCGATGAAATCATGGCGGTGGAGAATTTTCACGACCTTTTGTCCCTGCTTGAGAAATACGCGGAAAACAGGGATGAACAGCGGAAGGGAAACTCCTGATTGAACAGATTCAAACAAACATGAGCCGTTTTTAATCAAAAGAAATCGGGCAGCATCGATGTTTTTTCCATCACAGGAAACAGGAGTGCCGCCCTATGCAGATAGAAAGTCAGCATTATCGGCGGCGGCATCCAAAGGCGGGGGCGCGCGGGAGTTGGCGGCTGGCAGTCGGTGGTTGCAGCGCATGCGGTATCGGTGTTGGATGTTGGCCGATGAGACGCTGGTGCCATGGCTCCGGGATGTCAGTCGGCCGAGGCCGCCTGATTGATCTCATGTGTATTGAACCTGTATACCCGCACAAGTCCAGGATGAGGTGGCATCATACAGAATATAGAATCTCGCTCTGGTAACTCACATGGGGGCACAGGGGGGCGCCTTTTTACTGCCAATTTCTTCTCTATGGCGGGAATTTCCCACCCGCGCTATAATCCCCGCCCCTGAAACTCCCAATCGAGGTGCAACCATGCTTAGCGAAAAACAAATCCGCCAGTTCAACGAGCAGGGCTTTGTTGTGGCGCCGGGGGTGGTGTCGGAGGCGCTGCTTGCCGGGATGACCGCGCAACTGGATGAGTGGATTGAGGAAAGCCGCTCGCATGAGCAGAATTTCGGGCCGATGACGGATGGCAAGATGCGGTTTGATTTGCAGGACGGGCACTGCCCGGAGAAGCCCGGGCTGCGGCGGGTGGCGAATCCGGTTGACTTGTCGCGGGCTTACCGTGATGTGCTGTTTGAGGGCGCGGTGGTGGAGGCGGTGGCCTGCGTGGTGGGGCCGAATGTCAAGTTTCACCATTGCAAACTCAACACCAAGTTGCCGGGCATGGAGACGCGGGTGGACTATCACCAGGACCATGCCTTTGACCCGCACACCAACGATGACCATGTCACGGCGCTGGTGTTGCTGGATGACATGAGCGAGGAGAACGGCTGTCTGCGGGTGGTGCCCGGCTCGCACAAGGGTCCGCGCCACACCCATTATGTGGGTGATGATTTTGTCGGCAAGGTGGACGACGCGGTGCAGGCGATGTGCGAGGAGCGCGCGGTGCCGATTCTCGGCCAGGCCGGCGACCTGTGCCTGATGAGTACCTGGGCCTTGCACGGCGGCGGCGCCAACCGCACCACGCGGCCGCGGCGGATGCTGATTTGCGACTACACTGCCGCCGATGCTTTCCCGCTGGGCCCGCCTATGGTGCCGTCGCCGCACAGCGGCAAAATCGTCAAGGGCAGCGCGACGCGCCTGGCGCGCTTTCGCGACGGCGTGGTGGAGTTGCCGAAACGCTATGAGGCCGACTCGTTCTTCGGCGCGCAGGGACAGAAGACCGCCGGCGGCATGGCCTGAGCGCGCATGACTTTTTCCATCGCCGGCCGTTGCGGCCGCACCGGCATGCTGGGGGTGGCGGTCACCACCTCAAGCATATCGGTGGGCGCGCGTTGCCCGTGGGTGCGCGCGGGCTGCGGCGCGGTGTCGACCCAGAACATCACCGACCCGGAACTGGGGCCGGTGATTCTGGATTCCTTGGCCGCGGGTCGGAGTGCCGAAGAGGCGGTGGCGGCGGCGATGCGCCGGCCGCACATGGAATATCGGCAGTTGACGGTGGTGGACCACGGCGGCGCCGTGGCGCACTTCACCGGCGAACACATTCTCGGCATTCACGCCGTGGCGCATGGGGACGGCTGCGTCGCCGCCGGCAATCTGTTGTCGCATGACGGCGTGCCGCGGGTGATGGTGGAGACCTTCACCGCCGCCGGCCGGCATCTGGCGCAGCGGCTACTGGATGCGCTGGCCGCCGGCGTTGACTGCGGCGGTGAACAAGGCCCGGTGCACTCGGCCGCGCTTAAAGTCGCGCATGAACAGTCATGGCCGCTGGTGGACCTGCGGGTGGACTGGGAGGATGACGGCCCGGTGGCGCGGCTGCAAAAACTCTGGCGCGCCTACGAGCCGCAAATGGAGGACTACCTCACCCGCGCCGTTAACCCGGCGGCGGCGCCGAGTTACGGGGTGGCGGGGGATCCTTGATTTTTTGGGTGGGATTTTTTTGTTGGAAGATGTCGTACAAATCCAAGTCGAACTGCTGGAGAGTGGTGATTTTGTCCACCGGGATGACAATTTCGAGATTCCGCCATTTTTCCTCATCCTCTGGAGAGTCGTCGGACAGGACCTCCAGATAATCCCTGGTGATGACAAAATCCATATTCAAATGAATTGCGGTGTCCGCTTAACAGCGGAAGAATCCGCAAATACTTTTTGGCGGTGTCGGGATGTCCAAGGTCAAACGTGTCGGCAGGCAAACCCACATAGGACTTTCTGCTGTCCATGGTGACCAACAGAAGAGTTTCTGCTTTTATGGAATGCATGACGAGCCTTTCGAACTCGTTCTTTTCGAGGATTTTATTAATCCTTCTCTTGACCATCCAAAGTAGAGGGTGTTTTTTGGTCCAAGCCAATGGGATAGAAGCGGCCCAGACAAACATGCCCACAAACAGAGATGCCCACGAGGAAATTGCAAAAATAACCTCATGGCATTGGTAAAATACGACAAAGAATGCAGACAACCTTTCCCCTTGCTCGCCTGAGCACGAAGAAGCCAATGCGGAAGACAAAATGTAAGGCGCTATTGCCGCCAAACCGACCAGAAAGCACAGCAGCCCGGCAACGGCAATGCGAAAATACAAGTTATATCCGGACTCTGACCAGGTAAGAGTCTCGAAAAATCTGGATTGGAGCGACAGCCACCCGCCCACAAGCACGAGCAGAATAGGCCACAGTCCGCCAAGCCCGCCTAAGTTCATTGGCCCAAACCTTGTTGTTTGATTCTGACGCGCTCCATAATCTCACGCGCCTTTTTAATGTGTAGTTGCACTTTAGGCCGCCTCAGTAGCAAGTGGACGTCCACGGTCACCTTGCCATCGGGGGTGATATCCCACGCTTGGCCAGGCTCAACTTCGCTATCTCGAAGATAGTAAAATTTCCGGTCGCGTTTATTTTTGAACATGATGTGCCTCCCCTCTCTGTGAAAAACAGATGAGCATAATATATACCACCCGCAACATCCCCTACAACCCGCGCAAAGTCACCTGGTAGCCGGCAAACTTCCGCACATTCAGCACGCCGCTGTTCAGGATTAGATACTGCCCTTTGATGCCGGCGAGGGTGTCCTCTATCACCGGATTTTTATCCAGGTTGCAGGGGATGATTTTTTGCGGGTAGCGCCGGACCGGGTAGCGGAAGGTGAGGGTTTGCGCGTCTTTGGCGCGGGTGATTTTTTCCGCGCCGAATTTTTCCCTGATGGCGGCGATTTCTTTTTCGCACGGCGCAAGCAACCGTTCGGCTTCGGCCGCCAGGTCCAGCGTCTCCGGTTCGCCGCCCAGCATTTTGCGCCAGTCGGTGCGGTCGCTGACGGTTTTTTTAATCGCCACCTCCATCAGCCCCGACTGGTAGCGGTTCTGCACCTCAAACAGCGGCCGCGCCTGCACCGCGCCCTGGTCCATCCACCGCGCCGGGATGTTGGACTTGCGCGTGATGCCGACCTTGAGGCCGGAAGAGTTGGCCAGATACACCACATGCGGCGTCATGCAATGCCCGGCCGCCCATTCCGCATCGCGGCAGGTGCCGTGATGAAAATGGCACAACTCCGGCTTGACAATGCACGAGTCGCACTCGGCAAGAGCGCGGAAGCATGGAAAGCAGTAGCCTTGGTTAAAACTTTTCCTTGTCTTGCGGCCGCAATGCACACAGTAAATGTCGCCGCTGAACTCCAGCCGCAACCGCCGCCCCAGCAGCGCGTTCATGTCCGCCTCGCCGTCACCAATGGGCATGGCATAGCGCACCACCTCCCCGGCGGAAGTCTTCATTTTGCGCAAGGGGCCGGTTTGATTCTCCATATTGGGCATGGTTTTTGCCGGGGCGGGGCGTTGGGTGAAGTATAACCGCACACGTGAAAGACGGCGTTGGCAACACCGCATAAATTCAACAAGCCGTTTTCACTCCCCCGCATCAAACCCCTCCCGGGCAAACTCCCGCCGCCCGGCGACCCAGGTTTCGCGCACGCAGCGGGCGCCGCCGAGGATGATGTAGGCAAAAAGTTGTTCCGCAAGGCTTGCCGCATGGCGCAGACGGTGTTGCAGGAGGGGTGAGGTTTTGGGGTCCAGGATGACGAAATCGGCCTCTTTGCCGGGGGCGAAGTTGCCGATTTTTTGTTCAAGACCGAGGGCTTGTGCGCCGCCGAGGGTGGCGAGGTAGAAACTTTTAAGCGGTGTTAATTCATCGCCCAGGAGGCGGGTGACTTTGTACGCCTCGGCCAACGTGCGCAGCATGGAAAAACTGGTGCCGCCGCCGATGTCGGTGGCGGCGGCGACTTGGATGCCGGCGGCGGCGGCCTTTTTTAGGCTGAACAAACCGCTGCCGAGAAAAAGATTGGACGTGGGGCAGAACGCAAGGGCGCTGCCGGCCTCGGCCAGGCGGCGGTATTCGCGCCCGCACAGGTGGATGCCGTGGGCGAACACCGAGCGCGCGCACACCAGGCCGTGGCGGTCGTATACATCCAAATAGTCGCCGGCCTCGGGAAACAGGCGCGCCACCAACTCCACCTCGGCGCGGTTTTCCGACAAGTGCGTGTGCAGGCGGACATCGGGAAATTCCCGCAGCAATTTGCCGGCGGCGCTCAGTTGCGCGGCGCTGCTGGTGACGGCAAAGCGCGGGGTGACGGCGTAGTGCAGGCGGCCGCGGCCGTGCCATTTTTCAATCAGCGCGCGGCTGTCGCGGTAGCCGCTGTCGGCGGTGTCGCGCAAATCTTCCGGCGCGTTGCGGTCCATTAAAACCTTGCCGGCAATCATGCGCATGTTGCGCGCCTCGGCTTCGCGGAAAAACGCCTCCGCCGATTCTTTGTGCACGGTGGCGAACACCAGCGCCGTGGTGGTGCCGTTCTGCAGCAATTGGGCGAGAAAAAAACGCGCGGCATCGGCGGCGTAAATGGGGTTGGAAAATTTTCGCTCGGCCGGGAAGGTGTAGTTCTCAAGCCACTGCAAAAGTTCCGCGCCATGGGACGCCACCACCTCGGTTTGCGGAAAATGAATGTGCGCGTCCACAAAACCCGGCGTCACCAGGCAGCCGGGGCAGGAGCGCACCGCAAGATTGCGCGGCAGGCGGCGCAGAAGTCCGGCAGCCTCACCCACCGCCCTCACCGCCCCGTCCTTCACCCACAAAATTCCGTCGGCAAAAAATTCCGCATCGACTTCTGCGGCCGGATGCGCCGGCGGCCGGGGAAAGTGCAGCAGCGATGCGCGAATGGCGAGTTGCGATGCCACGGCGGCCTCTCTTTTCTTAATTATTCGTGCGCGGCGGCGCCAATGCCGGTGAACCACCGCCCCAGCAGCGCGCGCTCCTCGTCGGTCATCGCGCTCAGGTTGCCCGGCGGCATGGTTTTGGACTTCACCGTCACATCATAAATGCGCCGGGCGAGGTTCTCCATTTGCGCCTCGCTTTCCAGCGTTATGCCGCCCGGCGCGCCGGCGAAGCCGGGGAACGTCGGCGCCCGGGCATGGCACACCGTGCAGCGTTTTTCGACCACTGGGCGAATTGCGGCGGTGGTGACCAAAGCATCACCGTCGCCCGACTGCCACGGCGCGGTCACGGCGGCGGCGGCAATAATGACCGCAACGGCGGCGGCGGGGAACCACCACCGCGACTGTTCGCCGCGGTGGCGTACATTAAAATAATGCCGCACTAAAACGCCGGCCGCCGACACCGCCGCCAGCAGCGCCCAGTTCCACGGGTGGCCGTAGGTCAGCGGGTAGTGGCCGCTGACCATCACAAACAGCACCGGCAGGGTGAGGTAATTGTTGTGGCGCGAGCGCACCAGCGCGCTGGCGCCGAGCTGCGGGTCCGGCGCGCGGCCATGTTCCACGCTGCGCACCAGCGATTTCTGCGACGGAATAATCACCCGCAAAACGTTGGCCGCCATCACCGTTCCCATGGCCGCGCCGGTGTGCAGGTAAGCGGCGCGCCCGCTCAGCAATTGGCACAGCACGAAAGCCAGCAGCGCAAAAAACGCAAACACCGCCGCGGCCAGCAACAACGGGCGCCGCTGCAACAGCCGGCACAGCGCGTCATATGCCAGCCACGATACGGCCAGCGATCCGGCGCCCACCGCCACCGCCACCGGGGTCGACAGCGCCATCACCGCCGGGTCGATTAAATAAACTTTTGCATCCCAGTAATACACCACCGCCAGCAGGCCGGCGCCGCTGAGCCAGGTTACGTACGCCTCCCACTTAAACCAATGCAGCGCCGCCGGCAATTTTTTGGGCGCGACGCGGAACTTTTCCAGCCGGTAAAAACCACCGCCATGCACCGCCCACAAATAGCCCTCAATGCCCTCCGCCTGCGGCGCCCCGCGCTGCAGACGGTTTTCCAGCCAGTTGAAATAAAACGAAGCGCCAATCCAGGCAATGCCGGCGATTACATGCAGCCAGCGCAGGAGGATGCCGAGCCAGTCGGTGAGATGGGGTTCCATTAAAAGGAGATGTTACCCTGCGCCGCCGGTTTCGTCACTCCATCCACCAGTTTCAGCGCTCCGGTCACCGAGTTTGTGACTCCGGTCATCGGTTTCGGTACTCCGGTCACGAACTTCAGCGCCCCGGGCACACCGTCCCCAGCACCGCGGCCCGGCGGGCGCCGGTGACGGCCGGCAAATTGCCGGGTTTGTTGCCGAGGGTGCGGGCGGCCAGCCAGGCGAAAGCGGCGGCCTCCACCCAGTCCGGGGCGATGCCGAGGGCGTCAGTGGTGGCGACGCTGAGGCCGTGGGCGGCGATGCGCTGCATGACGGCCGCATTGCGGGCGCCGCCGCCGCATACGTATACGTGTACGTCGGATTTGGCGGGGAACGATTGGCGGATGGCGGCGGCGATGCTGTCGGCGGTGAGGGCGGCGAGGGTGGCCTGGACGTCGGCCGGCGCGGCCGGGTTTTTCTTAAGATGGGGCGCGAGCCAGGCGGCGTTGAAGTATTCGCGGCCGGTGCTTTTCGGCGGCGGCGCGCTGAAGTAAGCATCGGCGAGCAGGTCGCGCAGCAATTTTTCCTGCACTTTTCCCGACAACGCCCAGGCGCCGTCGTGGTCGAAGTTTTGGCCGCGGTGGCGGCGCGTCCATTCGTCCATCAGCGCGTTGCCTGGGCCGCAGTCAAAACCGCCGGCGCCGCCGTCACCGTCGAGCGCGCTGAGGTTGGCGATGCCGCCGACGTTGACGATGGCGCGCGCGTTGCCGGGCGCGCTGAACACGGCGCGGTGGAAAGCCGGGGCCAGGGGTGCGC
>RKSH01000043.1 GCA_007570945.1 Gammaproteobacteria bacterium
ACCGCAGGCCGTCACCTACACCCGCGTGTTCAGCGACTGGCTGTGCGACATGGCGGCCGCCGACCCCAGGCTGCTCGCCGTCACCCCGGCCATGCGCGAAGGTTCCGGGCTGGTGGAATTTTCCCGGCGTTTTCCCGAGCGTTACTTTGATGCCGGCATCGCCGAGCAACACGCGCTGACCTTCGCCGCCGGCCTGGCCTGCGAGGGCCACAAACCGGTGGTGGCGGTCTACTCCACCTTTTTGCAGCGCGCCTACGACCAGTTGATTCACGACCTCAGCATCCAGAACCTGGACGTCACCTTGGCCATTGACCGCGGCGGTTTTGTGGGCGCCGATGGGCCCACTCATGCCGGTGTTTTTGATCTCAGTTATTTGCGCTGCATCCCCGGCATCACCGTCATGGCGCCGGCCGACGAGAACGAGTGCCGGCAAATGTTGACCACCGCCTACCGCCACCCCGGCCCCGCCGCCGTCCGTTACCCCCGAGGCGCCGGGCCCGGGGCCGCGGTGGACGCCGCCCTGCAAGAGTTGCCCCTGGGCACCGCGGATGTGGTGCGCGACGGGGTGGACATCGCCATCGCCGCTTTCGGCAGTTGCGTCGCCGCCGCCACCGAGGCCGGCGCCATGCTGAACGCCACGGTGGTCAACATGCGATTCATCAAACCGCTGGACGCGGCCATGGTGGCGCAACTGGCCCGCGCGCATGCGGTCATCGTCACCGTGGAGGAGAACGTCACCGCCGGCGGCGCCGGCTCGGCGGTGAACGAGGCATTGGCGGCGGCCGGCCTGGCGCTGCCGGTGGTGAACCTCGGCCTGCCCGACCGCCACCTGCCCCACGGCAAGCCGGCCGATGTCCTCGCCCAATGCGGCCTGGACGCCGCCGGCATCGCCCAATCGGCCCGCCGCGCCCTCACCGCCGCCGGGAAAAATCTCGCCTTGCCAAGCCGGGGGAAACGGCATAAACTTGCGCGCCATGAGCAGCCTTCATAAACGGATTTGCCGTCTGGTGCGGCTTATTCCCGAAGCTAAGGTTACAATCTACAAAATGGTCGCGGAAATAATCGGCACCGCAGAGGTGGCCGTGATTCCAGCGATGAAAAATGCACCTGAAGATGTTCCATGGTGGCGGGTGATTAAGGACAATCGTCACATTGCCGAGCGTGGTGGTGCGCGGGGTTCTGAAGAGCGGCAACGCCTGCTGGAAAAGAAAAGCGTCGAGTTTGACGCCGACGGTCGGGTTGACATGACGCGCTTTGGCTGGGAACGCGGCCACCAAAACCGGAGAAACAAATGAAACTCAACAAATTCTACATCGCCCTCGCCGTCATGGTCGCCTGGGTCGTCATCGGCTTGATTTTTGTCGCGCCGTGGCTGTTTGCCACGTACGACACGCGCACCGCGTTCACCTACGACCTACTAGGGCTCATCATGCCGTTTGTCGCGCTGTCGGTTTATGTGATAGCGCAGTCGCATCTGGTGCGCTGGTTTGTCAGCGCGCCGGTCATTGTGGTGATTGTCGCGCTGTGGTTGTTGACGGCGCGCAACATTGTGGTGATTATCCGCGATTACCTGTGATGTCCACCGCCACCGCAAAAACCAAACTCATCCACAGTGCCATCCCGGATGTGCAGGGCCAGGCCGACCACCGGGACGTTGCCCTGGACTGGGCCGGGGTCAAGGGGTTGCGGCGGCCGGTGCGGTTTGTGGACGGTGACGGCGGGGTGTGCGACACGGTCGCCGAGTTCAGCCTGTTTGTGAACCTCGGGGCCGAGCGCAAGGCGACCCACATGTCCAGATTTGTGGAACTGCTGGAGGAACACGACGGCGCATTTTCGCTGGCCGGCTTTCGTGAGCTGCTTTCGCAAATGACGGCACGGCTGGACGCCGGGCGCGGGCGCGTGGAGTTGCGGTTTCCGTTTTTCCTCGCCAAGCGCGCGCCGGTGTCGGGCATCGCCGGGCTGATGGATTACCGGGTGGCGCTGAGCGGTGAGATGCGCGACGGCGAGTGCCGGACGCGGGTGACGGTGGTGGTGCCGGTGACCAGTCTGTGCCCATGCTCGCGGGAGGTTTCCAAATACGGCGCGCACAACCAGCGCACCCACATCACCATGCGCATCACCCCGGCCGATGGCGAAACCCTCATCCTCGCCGAATTAATCCGCAGCGCCGAACAGCAGGCCAGTTGCGAATTGTTCAGCGTCCTGAAGCGTACCGACGAAAAATTCGTCACCGAGCGTGCGTTTGAGAACCCGAAATTCGTGGAGGACATCGCGCGCGACGTGGCGCTGGCGCTGGACCAAAACAAGGCGGTGGCCGGCTACTGCGTGGAGGCGGAAAACTTCGAGTCCATTCACAACCACTCGGCTTACGCAAAAATCGAGCGGATGCAAAAGCGGATAAGTAACCGGTCGGACATTTAGTCCGCCGGATGCCCGGTGGATTTCAGATTGAAGGGACGATGTAAGTGGGCTGGATGCCTGAGGATGTACAGGCGGCGGCGACGTTTTCACCCCTCAACGTACCGTGGTCCTCAACCAGAACGGTATCGAACCCCATCGCCGCGCCGCCCAGGATGTCGGTCTGCAATGTGTCGCCCACCATGACCACGCGGTCCGGCGATACCGGGGTTGCACGCGCCAAAGCCCGCTTAAAAATGGCCGGGAAAGGCTTGCCGAAAAACTCAGGCGCAATTCCGGTGGCGTCGGCCAATCGGTGGGCATAATAACCGGGCTCTTGAGAGAAACCGTTTTCGCACGGGGCGACAATGTCGGGATTTCCGACTAAAACCGGCCGCGTGTGGCCGGCCACCGCGGATTCGAGCAATGCCTGCCTGTGCTCAGTCCATTCGGCGGAGCCAAGCAAAAGAAAACCCGCGACTTCGGCATATGCAAGCGGGTCATCAGTCAGGAACACCGCATTGAAACGCTCCAATTCCCGGTCACCTCGGAACCGCCGCGAAGCCATCATTCCCCATCGGCGCGGCGGCTGAGCGGCCAAATACGCGGTCAGCGCGTCGCGGCCGGACACCACCTCATCCTCGACAAAGTCGAAGCCAAGCCGCCGATAACGCTCCATCACCAAGCGCTTGGGGTAACCCGCGGCATTGGTCACCACAATGACTTGCTTGCCCGCCGCGCGCAAAGCCGCAATGCGTTCCACCGCACCCGGAACAGCGGTGTCTCCCCGGTTAAGAACGCCGAAACTGTCCAGAAAAAACACATCATACAAATCGGCGATGTCGGCCAGCGAAGTGCGGCGTTGTGTACACTTGGGAAAGTCTGCGCAAGGCAGGCGATGGCGCACCGCCTCATATGCGACAAAGGCCTGGGCGGCATTCCCGACGGCCATCAAACAATGGCGCCGCGGATTTTCGCCGAAACCCATTCTGAAATTACGACCGCCAACAGAATCACTATCAGGATAAGCGACACCTGGGGCCAGGCCAGCGTGTTCAGTGATGACGACAGTTGCAGCCCAATGCCGCCCGCACCAACCAGGCCAAGCACGGTGGATTCACGGATGTTGATGTCCCAGCGAAATACCGCAATGCCGGCAAAAGCGGGCAGAATTTGCGGCACAATCCCATATGTCGTGACTTGCAAAGGGCCGGCGCCGGTGGCGGTAATCGCCTCAACCTGAGATTGATCAATCTCCTCTATCGCCTCATACAGCAGTTTGGCGCAGAATCCGATTGAGCGAATAGCGATGGCGATAATGCCGGCAAAGACGCCGGGGCCGATGATTGCTATCAGCAAAAGCGCCCATATCAACGAGTTGATTGAACGGGTGGAGACAATGACAAGCAATGCGACGGGGCGAACAAACACCCGCGATGGCGTGGTGTTTCGCGCGGCGAGAAACGCCACCGGCACCGCCAAACACAATGCAATCAGCGTACCAAGGGTGGCGATGTTCAGCGTATCCCATATGGGCACCCACAAATGATCCATGTATGACCAGCGCGGCGGGGTGGCGCGGGCCAGGATATCCTGGGCGATGCGCGGGGCATCCCATACAAAGAACCAGGTCGTCACCCCGGAAATTCGGTTCCAGCACCAAACAAAGACGGCGACGCCGATTAGCCAGCCTACCCAGCGGACCAGCCTCTCGGCGGGCGTACGGCGAGTCCAGCCCAAGCGGTCATTGCCCAGAGGAAACACCGGCATTTATTGAACCCTCGCACGAACAAGGCCCGACAGATATTCCAGCGCCATGACAATGCCGATGATGACAACCAGAATCGCGGCCGCAGTGTCGAATTCGTAGCGGTCAAAAGCGGTGTTGAGCGTGGCCCCAATCCCGCCGGCGCCAACCAGCCCCAAGACCGCGGATTCGCGGAAGTTGATGTCAATGCGATACATGCCGAGTCCCACAAGCCGTGGAATAACCTGTGGTTGCACACCATAGTTGATCCATTGCATCCACTTGGATCCGGTGGCCCGGATTGCCTCGGTCTGGGCCTTGTCGATGCTTTCAATGTTCTCGGCCAGAAGCTTGGACAAAAAACCAATGGTGGCGAAGGACAGCGTTAAAAATCCGGCCAGCGGCCCAAAACCGAATATGGCAACCAACAGGATTGCAACGATGATTTCTTGCAGCGCACGTGAGACCGCAATGACGCCCCGGCAAATCAGGTAGATTGGCAAAGGCGCGATGTTGCTGGCCGCCCCCAGGCCGATGGGGATTGAGATGGCGATACCGACAACCGAGGCGGCGACGGTCATAACGATGCTTTCCAGCATCCCGCTCCAGATGTCGCCCGCCCGGGATATAAAATCAAGCCGGGCGAAAGACATGATGAACTCCGCGCCACGGTCGAGGCCTTCGTAGACGCGAAGCCAGTTCACCTCAATGGAAAATATGGCCGCGGCCAGGTAAGCCGTGACGCCAATGGCGAGCGCCCGGCGCAACCACGGGGATTTAATGAGCGGCGGTTTGCGCCAAGGCCTGTCAAGGCGGTCTGACAGTGCATCCGATTTTCTCATGCTGACAGTTCCTCGGACTCGCCGTCCTTTCGGATAGTCGCCTGCCAGTCTTCCTCACCGTAGATAGCCGTCAGTACCTCCGGAGTCAGCGCCGTTGGCAGGCCGTCGAATTCTATGACGCCAAATCGCAGGCCAATGACTCGCTGCACAAACATTTGGGCAAGGGCCACGTCATGAATATTCACGATGGCGGCCAGCTGGCGCTCGGCGCAAAGTTCGGTAATCAGCCGCATAATCTGGCGCGATGTTTTCGGGTCGAGCGAAGCTGTGGGTTCATCCACCAGCAGCAGCGCGGGATCTTGAATTAGCGCACGGCAAATGCCCACCCTTTGGCGTTGCCCGCCCGACAATTCGTCGGCACGTTTGTCGGCCATTTCCAACAAATCCACACGGTCGAGCAGGCGAAAGGCCTCGTTCACGTCGGACTGGGGGTAACGCCGCAAAAAACTGCGCCAGAAGCCAACGTACCCCAGACGACCCGACAGGACGTTTTCCATCACCGTCAATCGTTCAATGAGGGCATATTCCTGAAAAATCATCCCCATTCGCCGACGTTCGCGACGCAGCGCACCCGCGCTGAGCCCCGATATTTCGACATCATCCAACCAAACTTTTCCGCTGGTTGGCTCGACCAATCGGTTGATACAGCGAATTAATGTTGATTTCCCGGCGCCTGACGGTCCGATTAGAGAAACCACCTGGCCCTGGGGGACCTCCATGTCCACCGCCCTGAGCGCCTTGTCGCCGGTTTTGTAAGTTTTAACCAGTTTCTCAATCTTCAGCACGGCTTCACCCCGGGTTCTTGCATCTTGGCCAGGGAACGACAAGCCCATCCAGGGCCTGCCGTCCCACGGGGTTACTCGCAAGCATAGCTGACCGCGTTGGCGGCGTCGATTTTGCGAATTACCTCCCAGAATTTCTGGTAGGTAATCTCCAGAAACTGCGCCTCATTCGACTTTGAAAATTCCTCCTCCAGCGTCGTGCCGGCCCATTCAAAGCTGAAGAACGCATCACGAATCTGCTTCTGCAGTTCCGGCTTAAGATTGTAAACCACGCCATAACCGGTGGTGGGGAAAGTCTGGGATTTGTAAATGGACACCAATTGATCAGGGCTGACCACGCCACGGCTGATCATTCGGCTGAGAACCGAGTTGGCGATGGACGCCGCCGGATAATCCTTGTTGGCCACGCCAAGAATGGAATTATCGTGCTTGCCTGAAAACACGGGCTCGAAGTCACGCTCGGCCTCCATCCCGAAGTCACTCTTCAGAATTGCCGATGGGGCCTTGAAGCCTGAGTTCGAGGTGGGCGAGGTAAAAGCCAACTGGCCGCCCTTGATGTCCTCGACTGACGTGATGCCCGAACCCGGATAGGTCAGGATTTCCATCTCATAGCCGAATTGGCCGTTCGCGGACGCCATGATGGTGAAAGGCCTGAATCCGGCACAGTTCACCGCCAAGGGATTCGACCCGGTGTTAAAGCCGGCGATATGCAAACGACCGGAGCGCATCGCCTCAATCTGGGCGGCATTCGACTGCACCGGAAAGAACATGACGTCCTTACCGGTCGCTGATTTCAGATGAGACAGAAAGTCAGACCAAGCCGCCTTGTACACGGCCGGATCCTCCACCGGGGTATAGGCAAACACCAGTGTGTCGGGGTCCAACCAATCAGCAGGATCGGCGGGCGGGTCGGCCAACAGGTCACCGTCCCGGTCGCAGAAGCGGCTGTCAAGATCACCGCGCGGACAATCCGCCTCAGAGAGCGGAATTTTAACGGCACTTTCGCGAAAGTGATTGAACAGCACACCTCCGACGATTAAAATCGCCAGCACTGCAAATGCAATGGCGTATTTGCGGTTTTTTTTCATTGCTTCTTCCTCCTATGGAGTATCTTGTTTATCGGCGTTTGACAGAGTGCGCATGGGTTGCTCCCGTGCCCGCCCAACATCGGCAATGTACCATAAAATCTTTCCCGAGAGGAAAAACATGCCCCTTTTCAACCTCCGACAGGGCTCCAAATTCGATACCCGTTCTTCCTCATCCACTCGGGATTAGGTCCATCCCACCCAAACTTTCCAAAATCCACCCGCCCGGCGGCGTCAAACACCACCCCCTCCGCCTCCAGCAGCAACCGCTGCCGCGCATCCGGGGCGCCGTCACCGCCGGCGCGCGCGCTGATGCGGCCCTGGCTGTTAATCACCCGCTGCCACGGAATTTTTTCAGCGGCCGGCGCCGCGGCCATGGCGTAACCCACTATGCGCGGCGTGCTGCCGGCCATGGCCGCAAGCTGGCCGTACGTGGCGACGCGCCCCCGCGGAATGCGCCGTACCAGACGGTAAATGCGCCCAGGCGAATGATTGGCCATGGAATGGATTATACTCGCCGCCATGCGCGTCTCCCGCTACCTGCTGGCCACGCTTAAAGAAAGCCCGGCCGACGCCGAGGTGCTGAGCCACCAACTCATGCTGCGCGCCGGCATGATCCGCCGCGTCGCCGCCGGTGTTTACAACTGGCTGCCCCTCGGCCTGCGCGTGCTGCGCAAGGTGGAGAACATCATCCGCGAGGAAATGGACCGCGCCGGGGCGCAGGAAGTGCTGCTGCCGGCGGTGCAGCCCGGCGAGTTGTGGAAAGAGTCCGGTAGATGGGAGGAATACGGCCCGGAGTTGCTGCGCTTCACCGACCGCCACCGCCGCGACTTCTGCATCGGCCCCACCCACGAGGAAATCATCACCGCGCTGATTAAAAACGAGGTGCGCAGTTACCGCCAACTGCCGGCCAACTACTACCAGATCCAAACCAAGTTCCGCGACGAAATTCGCCCGCGCTTCGGCGTCATGCGCGGCCGCGAGTTCATCATGAAAGACGCCTACTCTTTTGACGCGGACCCGGCCGGCATGCAGAAATCCTTTGACGCCATGCACGGCGCCTACACGGCCATCTTCAGCCGCATGCAGTTGCAGTTCACCTCGGTGCAGGCCGACCCCGGCGCCATCGGCGGCAATTTCTCCAGCGAGTTCCATGTCCTTGCCGATTCCGGCGAGGACGCCATCGCCACCTGCACCGCCGCCAACTACGCCGCCAACGCCGAACTGGTGCCGTTGCCGCCGCCAACCGCACAACGCCCGCCGCCGGGCGCGGCCATGGAGGAAGTGTCCACGCCGGGCGCGGCAACCATCGCCGACTTGTGCGCCGCCTGCGGCACCACGCCGAAGCGCGCGGTTAAGACCTTGCTGGTCAAGGGTGAGGCCGGCCCGGTGGCACTGGTGCTGCGCGGCGACCACGATTTAAGTCCGGTCAAGGCCGAGGCGGTGCCCGGCGTACGGGCGCCGTTGCAGTTTGCCGATGCGGCCGAAGTGCAAGCCGCCGGCACAGTAAAAGGCTTTGCCGGGCCGGCCGGGCTGGCGGTGAAGGTGGTGGCCGACCACGGCGCGCTGCAACTCGCCGACTTCTACTGCGGCGCCAACCACGCCGACGCGCACTACAAAAACGCCAACTGGGAGCGCGACATGCCGCTGCCCGAAGCCGCCGATTTGCGCAAGGCGGCGGCGGGGGATCCTTGCCCGGCAGCCGGCGGCGTGCTGGAAATCCGGCGCGGCATTGAAGTCGGCCACATCTTCCAACTCGGCCAGAAATACAGCCGCGCCATGGACGCCACCTGCTTAAACGAAGCCGGCGAGGCGGTGCCCATGTTCATGGGCTGCTACGGCATTGGCGTGACCAGGCTGGTGGCCGCATGCATTGAGCAGAACCACGACCAGCGCGGCATCATCTGGCCGGCGCCGCTGGCGCCGTTTGATGTTTGCCTGGTGCCCATCGGCTACCACAAATCCGCCGCCGTCCGCCAGGCCGCCGACGCTCTCCACCAAAGCCTTGCCGAAGCCGGCGTCCAAACCCTGCTCGACGACCGCAACGAGCGCCCCGGGGTCATGTTCGCCGACATGGAACTCATCGGCATCCCCCGCCGCCTGGTGCTGAGCGAGCAAGCCTTGAACAAAAGCGCCGCCGAGCACACCGTCCGCCGCAGCGGGGAAACCGAAATGCTGCCGCTGGACGGGCTGGTGGAGGAGTTGCGGCGGCGGGTACAGGCGGCGCCCAAGTAGTTCCGCCCCTTGAATCTCCATCCCGGCCGCCGCATAATCCAAGTTCACCCGCAACACAACCAACCGGAGGACTGCAATGAACATTCGCCACACCGCCGCTACCGCCCCGGCATCCGCCATCGGCATCCGCGGCCTCGAGATCAACAAAACACTGCGCAACACTTACGCGTTGCTGTCGCTGACGCTGCTGTTCAGCGCCGTGGTGGCCGGCCTGGCATATGCCTTCAACTGGCCGCACCCCGGACTCGTCATCACGCTGGTGGGATTCTACGGCCTGCTGTTCCTGACCGCGCGCCTGCGCAACTCGGCATGGGGTTTGCTGTCCACTTTCGCCCTCACCGGCTTCATGGGCCTCACCATCGGGCCCATTATCAGCGCATATGTCAGCGCGCTGCCCAACGGCGGCCGGCTGGTGATGACCGCCCTCGGCGGCACCGGTTTAATTTTCCTCGGCCTGTCCGCCTACGCGCTGGTGACGCGCAAAAACTTTTCGTTCATCGGCGGCATGCTGTTCACCGGCATCCTCACCGCTTTCCTGCTCGGCCTGGGCGCCGCCATCTTCAGCCTGCCGGCCCTGTCGCTGGCGGTGTCGGCCATGTTCATCCTGCTGATGGCCGGCCTCATCCTGTACCAGACCAGCGCCATCATCCACGGCGGCGAAACCAACTACATCATGGCGACGGTGACGCTGTATGTCTCCATCTACAACCTGTTCCTGAGCCTGCTTCAACTGCTGGGAATATTCGGCGGTGATGACTGAGTAAAAAAAACCCGGGGCGGCCTCACCGTCGCCCTGTTTTTTTTGCCAACCCCTCACCCCGGCTTAATTCTCTCCTCGCCGTTCATGTGGGGCCGCAGCACATCCGGAATCGTCACGGTGCCGTCGGCGTTCTGGAAATTTTCCATCACCGCCACCAGCGCGCGGCCCACGGCGACGCCGGAGCCGTTCAGGGTGTGCAAATATTCCGGGCCGCCGTCGGGGTTGCGCCATCTTGCGCGCATGCGGCGGGCCTGGAAGTCCCCACAGTTGCTGCACGAGGAAATTTCGCGGTAGCGGTTCTGCCCCGGCAGCCACACCTCCAGGTCGTAAGTCTTGGCCGCGGAGAATCCCATGTCGCCGGTGCACAGCGTGACCACCCGGTACGGCAACTCCAGCCGTTGCAGCACCGCTTCCGCGTGCCCGGTCAGCAGTTCCAGCGTGTCCCAGGAATCCTGCGGGCGGGTGATGTGCACCAGTTCCACTTTTTCAAACTGGTGCTGGCGGATCATGCCGCGGGTGTCCTTGCCGTGGGCGCCGGCTTCGCGGCGGAAGCACGGCGTGTGCGCCACCAGATGCATGGGCAACTCAGCGGCGGCGACAATGCGGTCCTTGACCAGGTTGGTCAGCGGCACCTCGGCGGTGGGAATTAAATAGAAGCCGCGCTCGCCGGCCAGTTGAAATTGGTCGTCGGCAAACTTCGGCAACTGGCCGGTGCCGTACAACGTGTCGCTGTTCACAATGAACGGCGTCATCACCTCGGTGTAGCCGTGCTCTCCGGTGTGCAGGTCGAGCATAAAGTGCGCCAGCGCGCGGTGCAGACGCGCCAGCGCGCCGCTCAGGACCACAAAACGCGCGCCGGCCAGGGCGGCGGCGGCCTTGGGGTCCATCATGCCGAGCGCGGCGCCGAGCGCGGCGTGGTCCACGGGGGTGAAGTCTTTGCGCGCCGCCTTTTTTTCGCATCCCCAGCGGCGCTCCTCGCGGTTGTCCGACTCATCAGTGCCGCGCGGCACCGTGTCATGCGGCAGGTTTGGAATTTGCCGGGCGATGGCGGTGAACTCCTCCCGCACCCCGTTCAACCGCGACTCGCATTGCTCCAGTTCGCCGCCCAACTCTTTCACCTCGGCCATCAGCGCATCGGCATCGCCGCCGGCCGCCTTGGCCGCGCCGATGGCCTTGGAGCGCGTGTTGCGCAGGTTGCGCAACTGCTCGGTGCGCACTTGCAGCGCCTTGCGCCGCTCCTCCAGCGTTTGCAGCCGCGCCACGTCCAAATCGCAGTTGCGGGTTTTGAGGATGCGCGCCGTGTCCTCCGGTTTTTTGCGCAGCAGTTGCGGATCCAGCATTGTTGTTTCGGCCTTGCGGTTCAGGGCCTGCGATTATAACCGCGCGCCTTGCGGTCCAGCTCGGCGAAAAATTGCAGGCGCTCGCGGATGCGGCTTTCCAGCCCGCGGTCCACCGGTTTGTAGTAGCGCCGCCCGCCCAGTTCGCGCGGAAAATATTCCTGCCCGGCGCTGTAGCCGTGCTCCTCGTTGTGCGCGTAGCGGTAGTCGGCGCCGTGGCCCATGGACTTCGCCAGCCGCGTCGGCGCGTTGCGCAGGTGCGCCGGCACCGCCGCGCCGGGGCTTTGCTCGGCGTCTTTCCACGCCGCGCCGAATGCCTGGTAAACCGCGTTGCTCTTGGCGCAGCAGGCCAGGTAAACCGCCGCCTGCGCCAGCGCCAGCTCGCCCTCCGGCGTGCCCAGCCGCTCGTAGACATCCCACGCGCCCAGCGCCACCTCCAGCGCGCGCGGGTCGGCGTTGCCCACATCCTCGCTGGCCATGCGCAGCAGGCGGCGGGCGATATACATCGGCGGCATGCCGCCCTGCAGCATCCGGCTCAGCCAGTAAAGCGCGGCATCGGGGCTGGAGCCGCGAATGGATTTGTGCAGCGCGGAAATCTGGTCGTAGTACAGGTCGCCCTGCTTGTCAAGGCGCGCGCCCGGCCCGTCCACCATCGCCTGTACTTCCGCGGCGCCGATGGTCTCGGTTTTGCCGCGCTGCATTTGAAGCGCGGTTTCCAAAAGGTTCAGCGCCACCCGCGCATCGCCGGCGGCGGTGATGGTGAGCGCATCCATGGCCGCATCGTCCACCCGTGGCATGCCGGCCGATTCTTCTGCCAGCGCATCGACGGCGCGGCTGAGGATGGCGCGGATGTCGGCGCCGGCGAGCGGTTTAAGCACATGCACCCGCAACCGCGACAGCAGCGCGTTGTTCAGCTCAAAGGCCGGGTTCTCGGTGGTGGCGCCGATGAAAACCAGCGTGCCGTCCTCTATGTGCGGCAGAAAACCGTCCTGCTGGCTTTTATTAAAGCGGTGCACCTCATCCACAAAAAGCACCGTCGCCCGGCCCTGTTCACGGTTGGCGCGCGCCACATCGACGGCGGCGCGAATGTCCTTGACGCCGCTTGAGATGGCCGACAGTTGCAGGAACTCGGCCCGCATTACATCGGCAAAAATCCGCGCCAACGTGGTCTTGCCGCTGCCCGGCGGCCCCCACAGCACCATGGAATACAGGTGGCCGCCGCACAATGCGGCGCGCAACGGCTTGCCGTCGGCCAGGAGATGCCGCTGCCCGCACACCTCCTCCAGCCGGCGCGGGCGCATGCGGTCGGCGAGGGGAGTCGGCGCGCTCACTGTCAACGCTCGGTCACCGCTCAGCCGGATTCATCCAGCACATCCACTCCGGGCGGCGGCGTGAATTCAAAACGCGAGTCGTCACCCCCAGCGCCGCCGTCCGCCGGCGCAAAGAAAGTCATGCGCGTGGTCTGGTCAAGCCCGTCCACCAACTCCAGCACGCGCAACTCGCCGGCGTCAAAACCGATGCGGATTTCCCGGTAGTTGCTGCGCGGCGATTTCGGCGACAGCGCCACCCAGGCCAGTGCGCCCTGCACGCCGAGATCTTGCACCCGGTAGCGGGCCTCCAAATCACCGCCCCCGGCAAGCAGGAAAGCCGGCGTCTCGCCCACCGCATCGCCGCTGTTGCGCACCGTCACCTGCGCCAGGTCCGGGTCATAAACCCACAGTTTGACGCCGTTGCTCACCACTTGCTGCGCCGCCGGCTGCTCGTAATCCCAGCGAAATTTTCCCGGCCGCGAAATCCACACCACGCCGGCGCTCTCCTCCAGCCGCGACAAATTTTCATCCAGCACCGCCTGCTCAAAACGCGCGTGGAAGTCGCGCACCTCGGCGTAAAAACGCCGCAACTGCTCGGCGCCGGACGGCGAATCCTGCGCCGCCACCGCAAACCCGGCCGCCGCCGCAATGATGACAAAAAACGCGCGCATCATTCGGCCGGCGGCGGCGCCAGCACCTCGCGCTTGCCGTTGGCCTGCATGGGCCCGACCACGCCACTCTGCTCCATGGTTTCCAGCAGGCGCGCGGCGCGGTTGTAGCCGATGCGCAGGTGGCGTTGAATGTGCGAGATGGTCGGGCGGCGGGTTTCGGTGACGATGCGCAGTGCCTGGTCGTACAGCGGGTCGTTCTCGCCCTCGCCCGCTTCGTCGCCGGCCCCGGCGGCGCCGCCGCTCTCCGCCGGCGGCGCCAGAATGGACTCGTTGTAAGCCGGCGCGCCCTGCTTTTTCAGCGCCTTCACCACCCGGTGCACCTCATCATCGGCGACAAAGGAGCCGTGCACCCGCATGGGCACCGACTGGCCGCCGGCCAGGAACAGCATGTCGCCGTGGCCGAGCAACTGCTCGGCGCCCATCTGGTCGAGCACCGTGCGCGAGTCCACCCGCGACGAAACCTGAAACGCGATGCGGCCGGGAATGTTGGCCTTGATTAGCCCGGTGACCACGTCCACCGACGGCCGCTGGGTGGCCAGCACCAGGTGAATGCCGGAGGCGCGCGCGCGCTGGGCGATGCGGGTGATTAACTCCTCCACCTTTTTGCCGGTGGTCATCATCAGGTCGGCCAACTCGTCGATGACAATGACGATGTACGGCTCGCGCTGCAGGAAAACTTTCTCTTCGCCGCCGGCATCATCAACCAGCGGGTCGGCGATTGGTTCACCGGCGCGCCGCGCCGCCTCCACCTTGGCGTTGTAGCCGGAAATATTGCGCACGCCGAGCACCGCCATGCGCTTGTAGCGGCGCTCCATCTCGGCGATGCTCCAGCGCAACGCGTTGGAGGCCTGCCGCATGTCGGTGACCACCGGCACCAGCAGATGCGGAATGCCCTCGTAAATGGACAACTCCAGCATTTTCGGATCCACCAGCACCAGCCGCACCTCGTCCGGCCGCGACTTGTACAGAATGCTGAGAATTAACGCGTTGATGCACACCGATTTGCCGGAGCCGGTGGTGCCGGCAATTAAAAGGTGCGGCATTTTGCACAGGTCGGCCACCACCGGCCGCCCGCCGATGTCCTTGCCCAACATCAGGGTGAGGGGCGAGCGCACGTTTTCGTAGGCCTTGGACGACAGTCCCTCCACCAGGGTGACGGTGTCGCGCATCTCGTTGGGGATTTCCAGGCCGACCACGGTTTTGCCCGGAATATTTTCCACCACCCGCACGCTGACCACCGACAGCGCCCGCGCCAAATCGCGCGCCAGGCCGGTGATTTGACTCGCTTTCACCCCCGGCGCCGGCTCGATTTCAAAACTGGTAATCACCGGCCCCGGATGCACCTCCACCACCTTCACCTCCACATTAAAGTCGCCCAACTTTTTCTCCACCAACCGCGACATGGCCTCCAGCGATTCCCGCGAGTAACCATGCGTCGCCTGCGGCGGCGGCTGCAGCAGGTCCAGCGCCGGCAGCTCTCCCGCCGCCGGCTCGGTGAACAGCGGCGTCTGCTTTTCACGTGAGGCGCGCTCGCCGGCTTCCGGCAACTTAATCTTCGGTTCAATGCGCGGGGGTTCGCCGCGCTCCAGTTTCTGCAGCCGTTCCTGCACCGCATCCCGCCGCTGGCGGCGCGCGCGCAGGCCCACCACCCGGTCCACCGCCTGCCCCAGATGCAGGCGCGCCGCCTCCACCCCGCGCCACACCAGCGCGCCGGTGAAGTCCATCAGCCGCAACCACGAGATGCCGGTGAACAGGGTGAGGCCGGCGATGAACAGCACCAGCAAAAACACCGTCGCCCCCACCGCGCCGAACAGCGAGGTGAAACCATCACCGACCATCGCGCCGATAAACCCGCCGGCCGTCATGGCGCCGTCACCGCCGCGCAAATTTTCCAGCGCGCCACCGCTGATTAAAGTCAGCAAAAATCCGGCCGCCACCACCAACCGCTGCGACAGCCCCGGCGGCTCGGCATGACGCGCGCGAAAAATCCGCCACGCCCAGACCCCGGTCAGTAGTGGAAACAAATACGCCATCGCGCCGAAGCCATGGCGCAGCAAATCGGCCAGCCAGGCGCCGACGCGCCCGCCCAGGTTGGCGATTTGCGATGGGTTGTTGTTGTTGGTCCACCCCGGATCGGCCGGCGACCAGGTGGCAAGGCAGGTAATTAAATAAACCGACAGCGCGGCGAGAAAAATCATCCCGCTCTCCCGCACCGCCCGCGCAATCCATCTCGGCGCCGCCACCCCCTCGCCGGTTGCGGCGGCGGCCGCGGCCGCAACGCTGCGCTTTTTGGCCGATTTTCGATTTTTGCGCAACCCCACGGTCGGCGGATTATAGCGCAACGCCCCTCGGCGCCGGGACTCAGCCTTCCACCAGCCGCAAGGCTTCGGCCAGCGCGAAAACCACCGACTGCCGGCGAACTTCGTCGCGGCCGCCCTGGAACAGCACAGTTTCGGCGCGGGTGCCCCAGGGGCCGGCCCAGGCCATGCACACGGTGCCCACCGGTTTGGCGGCGGTGCCGCCGTCGGGGCCGGCGGTGCCGGTGATGGCGATGGCGATGCGGTGTTCCTGGCCGCCTTCTGCGAGCAACTCCTGGCCGCCGCGCGCGCCTTCGGCCATCTCCACCGCCACCGCCTCGCTGACCGCGCCATTGTGCTCCAGCGCGTCCTCGGAAACGCCGGCGAGTTCACGCTTGGCATCGTTGCTGTAGGTGACAAGGCCGCGCTCAAACCACTGCGACGCCCCCGGCACCGCCGTCACCGCCGCCGCCAGCCCGCCGCCGGTGCACGACTCCGCCGTCACCAACTCCAGCCCGGCACGAAGCAGGGCCGCGCCGAAACGCTCGGCCAGAGCGTGCAAATCCTCGGCGGTGGCCTCGGTTATGACAGCACCTCGCGCAAGATGCGGCCGATTTCGTCGATGTGTTCGCGCTCGCTGATGAGCGGCGGGGCGACGATGCCGGAGTCGCCGGTCATTTTGATGTGCAGGCCGGCGGCGAATAATTTTTTCTGCACCTCCAGGCCGCGCGCGCCGGGGACATCGCCGGGGACGATGTCAAAACCGGCCATCATGCCGTAACCGCGAACGTCGGTGACGGCGGGGAGGTCCTGCAACTGGAACATGGTGTCGAGAAAATGCCCCGACATCTGTTCACCGCGCTCGAACAAATTCTCCTTGCGGTAAATGTCCAGCGTGGCCAGGCCGGCGGCGCAGGCGCCGGGGTGGCCGCCGAAAGTGTAGCCGTGGAACAACTCAATGGATTTGCCCGGCGCGGCGTTGAGGATGGCCTGGTGCACCGCCTCGTCCACCGCCACCGCGCCCATGGGCTGGGCGGCGTTGGTGATGGCCTTGGCCATGGTCATGATGTCGGGCTTGACGCCGAAACTCTGCGCGCCGAATGCCTTGCCCACGCGGCCGAAACCGCAAATCACTTCGTCAAACACCAGCAGGATGCCGTGGCGGTCGCAAATCTCGCGCACCCGTTCCAGATAACCCTTGGGCGGCACCAGGCAACCGGTGGAGCCGGCCACCGGCTCAATGAAGCATGCGGCGATGGTGTCACCGCCGTAAGTGGCGGCGAAACGTTCCAGGTCGTCGGCGAGTTCCGCGCCGTGCTCAGGCTGGCCGCGGGTGAAGCGGTTCTCAGCCAGCCAGGTGTGGCGCATGTGGCAGACGCCGGGCAGGCCGATGCCGAAAGCCTGGCGGTTTTTAACCATGCCGCTCAGGGCGACGCCGCCGAGGTTCACGCCGTGGTAGGCGCGCTCGCGCGACACAAAACGCTGGCGCTGGCCCTCGCCCCGGGCGTAGTGGTAGGCGTAGGCGATTTTCATCGCCGTGTCCACCGATTCGGAGCCGGAGTTGGTGAAGAAAACCCGGTCAATGCCCGGCGGCGCCAACGCGGCGATGCGCGCGGCCAACTCAAAGGACAACGGATGGCCCAGTTGAAACGGCGCCGAGTAACTCAGTTCTTTCAGTTGCGCGTGAACCGCATCGGCGATTTCCGGCCGGCTGTGGCCGGCGGCGATGCAAAACAATCCGGACGAGCCGTCGATAATTTTGTGTCCATTCTGGTCCCAGCAATAGACGCCCTCGGCGCGCTCAATGATGCGCGGCTCGGACTTAAAGTCGCGGTTGCTGGTGAACGGCATCCAGTAACTTTGCAGGGATTGGGGGTCGTATTTCATCTTGCACCTCGTGCTGCGTTCGGTGTGGCGTCCCCAAGGGGATTCGAACCCCTGTTGCCGCCGTGAAAGGGCGGTGTCCTGACCACTAGACGATGGGGACGCTGGTGGAGCCAGGCGGGATCGAACCGCCGACCTCTACAATGCCATTGTAGCGCTCTCCCAGCTGAGCTATGGCCCCAGGACAAGCGGGGGAATGTAACGGTTTTGGGGGGCGGCGTCAAGGCGTGTTTGATGCCGCCGCATTCTGTTTTGTGTAAAATTGCGGGACACCCGCATCCTTGGCATGTTCCATGGCAATCGGGCGGAGGGCAAAGTGGCGACAATCAACCCCGAAGATTTAATCAGCAGCGAACTCGCCAAAGGGTTGCGCCAACTGCGGCGCGGGCTTTGGGATGAGGTGCTGTCCAATCCCCTCAAATATCTTCGTTCCGGCCGGCGCCCCGACATCGTGGCCAAAGTCGGCGCTTACCAGCATGTGGTGATTGAGAACGAAATCGGCAAAAATCCTGAAAAGGACGCCGCCAGCCGCCTGAAAGAATTCTGGTGGAAAGGGGGGCCGCCGGTTGTTGCCGTTGTCGCCCTTAGAACTCCGGTTCGTTTCCGCGAGATTCCCCCGGATGACATTCCCGGTGAACTTGCCCAGGCCCGCGACTTGGAATGCTTTGTCCTGTCTGATGACAAATCGCGCTGGCCCAAATCCGGCTATGTGCCCTTGTCGGTGCGCGGCATTGCGGATTTGGTGGACCACGTGTCGCGGCCTTTGTCGGCTATTGACGATGCCGCGGATATTTTGACCCAGGCCATTGAAAACGCCGGCACGGTTTTCCATTCTCTACGCCACCCCGCCATCGCCCAGGCCCTGCATCAGGAAGCGGGAAGTCAAACCTGGCGGATGGCCGCAAGCATGGTCGCCAACGCCCTGATATTTCAGGATTCTCTCACCGGTTTCACCCCCGACAAAACAAACATCCGCGCGATTAAAAGCATCGCGGAAACCGCCCGCGACGGTGTTTACAATCACCAGGATTTTCTTGCGGAATGGAATCACATTTTGGGCATTAACTACTGGCCTATTTTTGACATTGCCGTGAAAATCATTGAGCCCCTGGACGCGAAAAGCGCCGCCGACATATTGCAAACGCTCGCCCGCGCCGCTTTGAAAATTCGCGCCATGGGCGCATCCGGCGCCAGCGACTTTACCGGCCTTGTGTTTCAGCGGCTGATTGTGGACCGGAAGTTTCTCGCCACTTTTTACACCCTGCCGGCCTCGGCCGAACTGCTGGCCGGGCTGGCCATTGGCGAGAAATGGTTTTCGCTCAAGCAAAACAAAAGCGGCAAGACGGTGCCGGATTTTTCCATTGCCGATTTTGCCTGCGGTACCGGCGGGTTGCTGGTGGCGGCGGCGCGCCGCATCGGCAACATTGTCGCGGAAAAGCACGGTGTTGACCGTGACGAACTGCACAAGATGATGATGGAAAAGGCCGTTTTTGGCGCCGACGTCTTTCCCTCGGCTGTTCACCTCACCGCTTCGCTGTTGTCCAGCGCAAGACCTCGGGCAACCTACCTTGAATCGCTTCTTTATGAACTGCCCTACGGCAAAAGCCCTGAGTGGACCGGGCCTAATTCCAAAACCGGCAGCATTGAACTTATTGCCCATGAGCAGTCTATTTCGCTCAGCGCCAAGCGGCTTGTCGGAAAAAAGACGGAAAAAGACAGAAAAAATGCCGCTTACGCCAACGCGCCGAATAATTCTTTTCAACTTGTGATTATGAATCCGCCTTTTACCCGCGCCACCAATCACGCAAGCAAACGCTCGGCTATTCCCAATCCCGCTTTTGCCGGCCTTGGCAACAATCCCGAAGAGCAAAAAGAAATGGCGGATTTGACCACCCAAATTCTTGCCGGCAAAAAATATAAAACTGACGGCATCGGCGCCTATCACGGCAATGCCGGGCTCGCCACCGCGTTTTTGGATCTTGCCGACCTCAAAATTGCAGACGGAGGAATCCTTGCCTTTGTTCTTCCGATGACATTTGCCACCGGCTCGGCATGGGAAAATGCCCGGAATCTAATTCGTCAGCGGTACACCGACATTCGCATTGTTACCATTGCCGCGCCCAAGTCACGTCTGCAGTCTTTTTCCGCTGATACTGATTTGGCCGAATGTTTGCTAATCGCGCGACGCGGCACACCGCAGGGCAAAAACCGGTATGCCACCAGTATAGTTTTGACCCGGCGGCCCCAAACACCGATGGAAGGCACGGTATTTGCCGGGCTGATTAAAGAATCACTGTTGGACGGGAAAGTTCTCCCTTTGGAGGACTCGCCGGTTGGCGCGGGGACTGTGAGATTTGGAGAGGAAATCATCGCCCATATCACTGAAGCAAAACTTCCGGAAAGCGGATTCTGGGGATTCGCCGGCGTCCGCGACTTTGAGACTGTGCAAACTGCATACCAACTCGCAAAGCGCGGAAGATTGTGGTTTCCGGGCGGCACCCAAAAAGATTCTCACGGGGTTGCGATCGCGCCCATCGGAGAATTTGCGCAGCCTGGACCAATACATCGAGACATTAACGGAATAAACCCCGATAAAACCATGCGGGGGCCATACACAATAATTCCAATTCTCCCCAACAAGGTTCCCACGGTTCCTTGCCTTTGGAATCACGACCACACAAAAGAAACCTGTCTGGAGGTTAAACCAGATACTGAGGCCGTATTGCGTAATATTGACCTTGTGTCAAAGGCGCAAAAAATTCGCGCCACCGTTTCTCGCGTCCACTGGAATCTGGATTTTGGATTTGGCTCCCAATCCACCAATGTCGTAATGACCGCTGTTAAATCCCTGGGCGGCCGCGCCTGGCCTAGCATAACGCTTCAGAACGAAATTTATGAAAAGGCATTTACTGTCTGGCACAACTCAACGCTGGGGCTGCTTCTTCGGTGGTGGAATAGCAATCGCCAGCAGGCCGGAAGAGGGATAATGACAGTAACCACAATCCCGGCCATGCCCTCGCTGGATGTCCGCCAACTCAGCAAAGCCCAACTCAAAACCGCGGACAAAATTTACGACGAAATGAAAAACCAGCCCATGCTGTCCTTCCACCGTCTGCATAAGGACAAGACGCGCCACGAACTGGACCGCCGGGTGCTGGTGGACATGCTCGGCCTGCCGCATGGCATCTGCGCCGAGAACGGCCCCTTGCAACTCCTGCGCGAAAAGCTCGCCGCGGAGCCGTCCATCCATGGCGGAAGAGATGCTTGACTTTCTTCCTCTTCACCTTCACCGCTGCGTTTTATCAAGCCGCGCTGTCAAATTCCAAACATGGGCCTGAGAATTTTTTCCAAATCTCTCAAAGTAATGCCC